>CAYWCB010000020.1:0-12398 GCA_964456615.1 uncultured Eubacteriales bacterium
CAAGGAGGACCCGACCACCAAGGGCATCCCGATCCTCATGCTCACCGCGCTCGGGATACCCGAGGAGCCGATTCCGGGGTTCGCCGACATCACCGAGTACTACACGAAGCCCTTCGACCCCTCCACGCTCGTCAAGATCGTCCGCAAGCTCGCCAGCAAGAAGGGCTGAGCTCTGCCAGGCGCGGCGAGGGCTGTTGCGGTCGGAAGAGGTCCATTGATGTGAGCATCTCCGCCGGGAAGACGGAACGGGGTGTTCAGAGGGGGAGGGGAGTACATGTCAGCAGCGAAACTGGAGTGCGCGATACCCGTCCTCAGCGGGAACCGGAAGCGGGCGCAGTGCGCCTTCGGCACCGCGATCATGCTCACGATGGCGCTGTTCCCGAGCGCCGCTGCCGCAACGCCGAAGCTCATCGCGCGGATCTACGGCGGGTCCGTAGAGGAACTGCAGGCGTCATCGGGTCGAGCCACGTGGGCCAACATGCATTCGGGTGCGCGGCTGCGCCAGCAGAGCATCCCGAATTCAGCGTGGAAGTAGTCGACTTGACATCCGCCTCCAGGCGCATCTTCACCGGCGAGAACCAGCCATGCTCGAGCACCAGCGAGTCTGTGGTGACTGGATCGTGTGGGTCCAGCACTCGGTCTCGAAGGTCGAGGTGGAGCCCGAGTATCAAGTGTTCAGGCAGCCGGGTCGTGTGTTCCTGGTCAATCTCGCCACAGGCGAGAAGCGGAAGATCTACGAGTTCGCCGAGTGGGACGACGGGGAGCAGTCCCCGTACAACATCGCCATCGGCGAGCGCTACGTCGTGTGGGCCAAGAACCGCGGGTATGGGACGGGTGACCCTGATCTCGTACTGGCGTACGAGATAGCCACGGGGGCCACGCGTGAGTTCGTCGCACCCGGCTCGGTGAGCTCCGTGGATCGGGAACGGATTGGGTAGCGATCGAGTGGAGCCGCAATGACGTGTGGTCGGGGACCAACGAGCAAGGTCTCCAGGTCTGGAACCCGACGTCCGGCGCCACGAAGAACGTCACGACCACGCCCGCCGGCGTGTACTTCTTCACGTGGAACCGGCCCTGCCCTTCTGGAGGGGCCGACTCGTCGGGACGGACTCCGCGGAACTGAGCCCCGGCTGGTACTCGTACGAGCCGACGAGCGGCACCACTTCGCTGGTCCTGCGAACCCGGCCGTTGCCGGGCTCGCCCGGGGGCACGTTCGACCCTCTCGTGCGCGTGGGCGGGAGCAGCGCGGCGTGGGCAGAAGGCGCACTGTGCGTTCAAGACCTCAGAACCGGTACGCAGCGCGTCCACGTGGAGAAGGGCTCGCTGGCCCACGAGGGCCGCCCGGTCACGG
This sequence comes from uncultured Eubacteriales bacterium, assembly GCA_964456615.1. Lineage (GTDB taxonomy): Bacteria > Actinomycetota > Coriobacteriia > Anaerosomatales > CAVRZR01 > CAVRZR01. The sequence continues at coordinate 1,352 of CAYWCB010000020.1, forward strand.
AGGGCACGTGGGTCGTTTGGGCAACGGAAACGCAAGACGGCAAGAACTGAACCGTCTCCTCCACAAGCGTGTGGGCAGAGCGCATCTCGAACATGCGGACCGTCGGCCGCTATTCTCTCAGAAGGACCTCACGCAGCTCGTACGCGCTTCGCATCCGCAAGGTCCCCGGCGGCACGACTTCGCAGCACCTAATCTCACACTCGCCGGTCAGCTCAAGAACGAGCGGGGAGCGGCGGTCCGGGGCGTGAAGGTCTATCTGGAGATGCGAATGGCGCGATCGAGCACCTGGCGCACGCTCGGGATGTGCACGTCGGATTCGAGGGGTCGTGTGAGTAGGCGAATCCCGTCACAGGCCGGGAGCCTGGCGCAGGTCGTGTGGCGAGTGTCGGGCACGACGTACTGGCGTTGGCGCGTGCCGACGCAGAAGTACTACCGTCACGGCGCGGTGAGTCCGACTACCAAGATCGTCATTCGGCGCTAGAAGAGGGCACGGCGCTTCGGCACGCGTCACGGATGCGTGGAAACGGGACCCGCCTGCCCGCGCGCACTCCGTCGACTCGGTACGAGCCCTCTCTCGGCAGTCGTCCGGCATGTGCGAACCAACACCCAAGACTGTGCGACAATGGTTCGCAGTCTCGGACTCAGGAGGAGGCGCCCGTGCACGACGTCCCCCGCTGCATGAGCACGCAGCACCCCGACAACGCCACGGTGCCCTTCTTCGCCTCGTCTGCCGTGCTCGCCGGCGAAGACGAGATCCGGGAGGCCTTCTACGCATACTCGCATCTCGGGTGTGACGAGCAGATGTGGGACGTAGAGGGCAAGGAGATCGACACCTACGTCGTCAAGAAGCTGCTCTCGTTCTATCTCGAGTACTTCCACGACCACGTCCTTGGCGATGAGCTCCGTCTCACGCTGCGCGTGCCGAACCCGACGGTGGAGAAGGCAGAAGCGAAGGTCCTGCTCGAGACCCTCGAGAGCATCCCTCGCTCCTACGACGCCGCGCGCCTCTTCTACGGACGCGACATCGCGCCGATCTTCGAGGTCATCCTGCCGATGACGACCTCCGCGCGCTGCGTCGACCGCATCTATCGCTACTACGCCGATCACATCGTGGCGCGCCAGCACACGCGATTCCAGGCCGACGACATCACCATCGCCGAGTGGATCGGGGAGTTCTCTCCCTCGCGCATCGACGTGATACCGCTCTTCGAGGACGTACCGACCATGCTGCACGCAGCCGAGATCGTCGACGAATATCTGACCGACAAGGAGGTGTCCGACCAGCGGGTGTTTCTCGCGCGCTCGGATACGGCCATGAACTACGGCGTCGTGTCCGCGGCGTTCGCGAACAAGATCGCCCTGGCACGGTTCGACGAGCTGGCCGCTCGGCGTGGCGTCAGGCTCCACCCCATCCTCGGGATGGGATCCGCGCCCTTCCGCGGCGGTCTGTCGCCGGCGACCGCGCAGCGGGTGGGCAACGAGTACCCGAGCGTGGTCACGTTCACCATCCAGTCGGCGTTCAAGTACGACCATCCGGTTGAGGACGTTAAGGCGGCATGCGAACACCTTAGAGCGCGGGAGATCGGCCCGCCCACACCGATCGACGTGGAGCGCGCCTCGGCGATCATCGAACGCTACAGCGACGCCTACCGAAGGCGGGTGACCGCGCTGGCGCCCCAGATCAACCGAATGGCGAAGTACATCCCGGCTCGCCGGGCCCGCAAGCTGCACGTGGGGCTGTTCGGATACGCGCGTGAACTCGGTGGGGTGTCGCTGCCGCGCGCGATCTCGTTCACGTGCGCGCTCTACTCACTCGGCCTGCCCCCGGAGCTCATCGCCTTCGATGCCTTGACTGAAGACGACCTCGCCTTCGTGCGCGAGATCTACCCATCGTTCGAGGCGAAGATAGGCGAGGCCTTGTGCTTCGCCGACTTCGACGGGCCCCTCATGACCGCAGAGCTGCGCGAGTCGCTCACGCGCGCGGACTCCACGTACAGCCCGAATGGAGAGCACCTCGACGTCGTCCGCAAAATGCGTGAGGCGCTGGATACGGGCGATGCCTCCCAGATGAGCGATCTCGTGCTACGAGCGGCGACCGTCAGGCGCTTCCTCGGGTAGCCGTTCGGCATCGATCCAGGTCTCCGGCGCCGCTCGTCCACGACGTCGACACTAAGTGAGCCAGCCCTGCCAGCCAAAGCGAGGATCACACAGGACTCGATCACCGGCCGGACAGATTGGATTCGGCGAGATGTCGGGCGACGACTCATTGTGCTCGTGCGTCTTGACCGAAGACCTATGGTGGTCCAGCGGCGTCGGGTCTGGGTTGGCTATTCCACTGCGCCTGGGCCACGGAGTTGAACGTTGATGCCTAGTCCGAATGGTTCACTGCTGACTACGCCGCGACCTGCTGCCTGGAGATGCAGATTCGCCTTCTTGCCTTCATCGGTCATGACAAGCCTGTAGTCGCCGGTGACCATGAAGGAGTGGGTCTCGCCAGGGGCAATGACGACCGGCAACCCGCTGGTATTCGCGGTAGCGTACGGGGCTTGACGCCGTACGCGCGGTGTCGTACCGGTTAGCCTGAGCGCGTCAACCCGTACCTCCTCGGCGCTGCTGGCTTCGTTGGTGACGAAGACAGTGATCTCGTAGGTGCCCTCGTCCGGTGCATTCTCGCCGCGGAACGAGCTATCCCACGTCAAGGTGACGTCTGGGATGACCATCTCGGTGCTCTGGTCGACCGGCTGACAGACTACATGAGCCACGGCGATAGCCGATGCCGTCAAGAGCCCGAACACCGCCGCCACAACCGGTAGTGCTACCTTTAGCCGAGACATAGTTATCACCTCCCCTCTGTCGCGCGAATCGGGGCCGCCCGACATCTCGCCTCACTGGAGTACGGCAATCGCGTCAAGACGTGAGGACCTCGGGCGGGGCGCCCCACGTCCCGAGAAGAGAGAGCGAGGCGACGGCGCTGACTCCCTCGCTTCTCGGTGCTCTATGAGACTATCAAGGAGAGGCGGCTCGCTAGGGCCGAGACTCGCCGGTCGCACCGCTGGCCTTCTCGACGGCGTCGACGGCCAGATCGGCGGCTTCCTCGGCGCCAAGAGGAGCGTCACTTGCCGGAACGCCTAGAACGCTGCCGGCACTCGCGTCACCCTCGCTCGCTTTCTCGAGGGCCTCGCTGGCAGCACCAGAAGCACCGTCCGACGCCGTGCAGGCCACGTCCGCACCGAACAGGGCTCCGTCCTTCGGGTCACTGCCGAACACGGCGTCGAGTACCGACTCGGCCGGATCGGCGGCCTCATCGGGCAGGCCGGGCGCCTCACGGTCCTCGAGTCCTTCAGGCTCACCGATGTCGGGGGCTGCGTCGGGCACCTGGTCGGTGGGGTCGGGGATGCCGATACCGATGCCGGACAGCAGATCATCAACGCGCTGTTGTGCGACATCCGGCAGGTTCCCAGTGGCGGCAAGGCCCGTGGCGGCCACCGCAACAGCCACCGTACCGATCGCGAGCTTGCCGAACAGGGTCGATAGGAACGTACTGATCATGACGCGTCGCCTCCATCTCGGCACGAGGGGTCGCGAGACTCGTCCCTTCATGCTGAGGGTCAGCGTGTTCTCAGCGACATCTCGCGCCTGAGCCGCGAGCGTGACAGCGAACGCGCTGGCAACCTCGGCATCCGCACCTGACTCATCGCGCAACAGTCCGATGAACGTTGCCACCGGATGCTCGCCGTGAGCCACGACATCGCCGCTGGCCAGCTGGCGGACCCACTCGTCGTAGTGTCGCTTCGAACGTCTCATCTCGACTGCGTCACCGATGTCCTAGGACAGAAACGTACCGTCTCGGTGCAGAATCTTTTCCAGGCGTCTAAACGCCCTGCGCTGGAGCGCCTGGACCGCCCCGGGGTTCTTGCCGACGATCTCCGCAGTCTCAGTGACCCCGAACCCGGCGACGAATCGAAGCAGTACCACCTCGCGCTGACTGGGGGAAAGCTGCTCGAGCACCAGTTGGAGGTCCTCTTCGCCGATGCGGTCGATGCCCTCCGCTTCCGCCGAGGGTGCACGGGGACCAGCCTCCTCCAGGGCTTCCTCCTCGGCATACCCGATGGGTCTACGGCTGAGACGCCGACGCTCGTCGATGATGCGATGATGCGCGATCATGAACACCCAGGAGCGGAACGCGGTCTCGTCCCCGGAAAACCGGTTCAAGCCCCGGACCACATGCAGCCACGTCTCGCTCATGAGGTCATCGACGTCGACCCCACCCTGCCGGCGCACGTAGCCGCGCAGCGTGCCGTCCACATCGCCGAGGAGACGTGACCACGCCCACTCGGCGCCGGACCGAGCGGCGTCGAGGACGGTCTCGAACGAGTCGGCGACAGGCACGCGACTCTCCCCTTTCGCGGGTAGGCGCTTCTGTATTTATATAACCGGAGGGCGGCGTCGATAGCGAACGGGTCGACACCGCGATGCGCGACCAGCGACCGACGCTGCCGTGCCCCATCGTCGCGCAGACGTGTATCGATGAAGTATGGAGAGCGCAACGCTGTTGTGATGAAGGAGATCTCCAGGCGTCCGGCTCGTGAGCGCGTGCGGCCGTCCGTGAGGAAGCGGGGCCGTCCGGGTCGAGCTCGACGCCCGCCGGCGCATCGTGTCCGGGGGAGGCAAACCCCGATGGAGCCTCACACGTACGAAAGCTACCCGACGTGGATGGCGCTCACAGGTATCGGCACCACGGTAGCGATCTACGTCCTCGGCGCGTACGTCCTGTCCGGTTTGGGACTGCTCGCCCCGATCCTCTACCTTGCGTACTGCGCTCTCGTCGAGCTCTCGATACTGAGAGGGAGCTGCATCGACTGCTACTACTACGGCAAGACGTGCGGCATGGGCAGGGGCAGGCTGTGCGCCCTCCTCTTCCAGAAGGGCGATCCGGAGAGGTTCGCCAACCGCGAAGGGTCCATCCGCGACATCCTCCCGGACATCGTCGTGCCCGTCATCCCTCTGCTCGGCGGGATCGTCATCCTCGTGCTCGGTTTCGATTGGGCCGTTCTCGTTGCGATGCTGCTGATCGTGCTGCTGGCCTCGCTTGGAGCGGCCCTCGTCAGGAGTGCACTTGCCTGTCGACACTGTGCGCAGAGGGAACTGGGGTGCCCCGCGCAGGAGCTGTTCAGCAGACGGAACACATGATGAGGTTCAAGGCGTGGCCTCGCCAGCCGAGCACTTCGAGTTCTTCAGGACGTTCGCGCAACCGCACTTCAACATCTGCGCGACCGTGGATCTGAGCGTCTTCAGACCGTTCGTCAAACAGCGCAGCCAGTCGTTCACGGTGGCACTTCACTACGTCCTCACGAGAGCAGCGAACGAGGTCCCCGAGTTCCGCTACCGCATCAAAGGAGATGCAGTCGTCGAACACGACCTGGTTCATCCTTCCCCTGGTTCATCCTTCCCCTTCACCGTATTGGGGAATACTGGTATGTTCGGCTTCTGCAAGGTCGAGTACACCGAGTACTTCACCGCCTTGCAGCCCGAGCGGAGCAGCTGATCGCCGCAGCGCGCGAACGCCCTGTCCTCGCAAGCGAACCAGAAGGGGACGACCTCCTGTTCATGACCGCCATACCATGGATCTCGTTCACGGGCTTCATGCATCCCTTGCCGACGCTGCCCGCAGACTCGATCCCCCGTCTCGCGTGGGGCCGATTCTCCGATTCTGCCGAGGGCATCACGATGCCTCTGAGCGTCCAAGGCCACCATGCCCTGATAGACGGCCTGCACGTGGGCAGATACTACGAGACCGTTCAGGCATACCTGGACGAGCCCGCTACGCTGTTCGACGACGCATAGCCGCGACCCGTGCCCAGCAGGCCGGACGCGGCTGGCAGTGGAGTGTAGGCGCCTCGTGCACTGGTGGACGTATGTTCGTCAACTCGGTCTACATCGTCTGCGGACTGGTACTCCTGCCGGTCGGGGCCCACGCGGTCGTGCGCGGCAGCGCCGCTTTGGCCTATCGCCTTGGAGTCACGGCGCTCGCCATCGGCTTGACGGTGGTGGCCTTTGGCACGGGAAGTCCCGAACTCGTCTTGGGCATAGAAGCGGCACGCGGCGGCAACAGCGGTATCGCGCTCGGCACCGTCATCGGCTCGAACATAGCCAACATCGTGCTGGGCCTGGGCTTCGCGGCACTCGCGAGACCCATGACCGTCCGCTCCGAGCTGATACGCAGGGAGGTCCCGGTGATGATCGGCGTGACCCTGCTCATGTGCGCGATGCTTCTCGATGGGAAGCTCACGCGTGCGGAGGGGCTCGCGCTGTTGGTGGGAGCCGTCGCGTACACGGTCTCGTCCTACCTCGTTGCGAAGCGAGGAGCCCGGGCTGTCGCCGCCCAGTTCGACAGAGCGCTGGCTCCTCCGAAGCGCCCCGCCTACCTCGACGTGGCAACGCTCTCGGTAGGGATCGCGGCGCTACTCGTGGGTGCGCACCTCTTGCTCGAAGGAAGCGTCTTCGTCGCCGAGCGCCTTGGGATCGACCAGGTGGTCATCGGCCTCACGATCATCGCCGTAGGCACGAGTCTGCCCGAGCTGGCCACCTCGATCACCGCGGCGATCCGCGACGAGGCCGATGTCGCGTTCGGCAACGCCATCGGATCGAACGTCCTCAACATCCTGGCGGTGCTCGGTGTCGTGGCCGTCATCAGACCCTTCGAGGTGCACGGGCTGCGCACGCTCGATCTCGTCGTGATGGTCGCGAGCTCCATGCTCCTACTGCCGCTGCTGTGGCGCGGCGCTGACCTGAACCGATGGGAGGGAGCCGGGCTGCTCGTCGCCTACGCCGCCTACCTGTGGTCGCTCGCCCCGTGAGAGTGACCGCAACGAGCTCGTCGCAGTCGGCGGCTTCGGCGAGATGTGGAATCCGGGGTGCCGGTGTGTCGGCTGTCGCGCCTAGGAATGTAGCGGTAGGAGACACCTGCGAGGAGTGCCTCGTCGGCACGCGGACTCGATCGACCGGTGGGTGAGGATGATGACGAAGAGATCGACCGCACGCTCCATCGACGAGTACATCGCCGACTTCCCGTCCGAGACCCAGGCGGTCCTGGAAGAGATGCGGGCGCTCATCAGGGACTCGGCGCCCGACGCCACTGAGACGATCAGCTACGCGATCCCCACGTTCGATCTCAACGGCAGGCATCTCGTGCACTTCGCCGCCTTCACGAAACACGTCGGGCTCTACCCGGCGCCGAGCGGCATGGACGCGTTCCGGGAGGACCTCAGGCCCTACAAGACGGGCAAGGGTTCCGTCCAGCTCCCCCTCGGCGAGCCGTTGCCCGCGGACCTGATCCGCCGCATCGTCCGATTCCGGGTGGAAGAGAGCGCGCGGAAGGGCCGGTGAGGTTGCTCGACGCCGTCGAGTTCGCCTCGGCGATGAAGGGGAGATGGCAGCCCTTCTGTCCGCATGCGCGCTGTCGAGCGACGCCGCGTTCTCGTTCAGTACGCCGATGCCCTTCTTCGCGACGTCATAGTCCGTGGTCACCTCGCCGACAACGCCGCCGACAACACGTCGACTTCGGGTACCCTGAACACACGCTCCAACCCGCGAGGGAATCCAGAAGGGACCCGCATGTTCTATCGCAAGACGGTCCTCGGCAACGGCATCACCGTCATGTCCGAGGAGATGGACGCCGTCCGCTCCGTCGCCCTCGGCATATGGTTCGCCGTGGGCAGCCGAGACGAGAGCCCGCCAGAGGCCGGCATGTCCCACTTCATGGAGCACATGATGTTCAAGGGCACGCCGAGCCGCGCGGCCGCGCAGATATCCGAGGCGTTCGACCAACTCGGCGGGGAACTCAACGCGTTCACCTCGAAGGAGTACACGTGCTACTACGCGCGCGTGCTCGACGAGCACGTTCCGACCGCCATCGAGATCCTCTCGGACATGGTCGTGAGCTCGCTGCTCGACGAGGAGGCGTGCTCCAACGAGCGCGAGGTGGTCATCGAGGAGATTTCCCGCATGGAGGACACTCCCGACGACCGCATCCACGAGCTGTTCGCCAACACGCTGTGGCCCGATCACCCGATCGGATTGCCAATCCTCGGCAGGCGCGAGACCGTCGGTGGTTTCGGACACGCGGAGTCGGTCGCGTTCCGCGAGCGTCACTACCTGACCGGCAACACGGTCGTCGCCGCAGCCGGTCACGTCGACCACGACGCCCTCGTCGAGCTCGTCGAGCGATTCCTCACCATGTCCGCCGGCCCCAGGTCCGCGCGCCCCGCCGCCCACGCGCCCTCGGCGTCGCGTCTTGCCGTGCTCGAGAAGGACACCGAGCAGGCGCACATCTGCTGGGGTGTGAGCGGACTCAACGCACACCACGAGGACCGGTTCACCCTCGCGATCGTCGATTCCATCCTCGGGGGAGGCATGGCCTCGCGCCTCTTCCAGGAGATCCGCGAGAAGAAGGGGCTCGCGTACGCGGTCTACAGCTTCCACGCGCTCTACCAGGACACCGGGCAGTTCACGGTCTATGCCGGCACGCGACCGGCCAACGCCGAGCAGGTCATACGGCTGGTACAGGCCGAGGCGGAGCGCGTGCGCACGCAGGGCGTGACACCCGAAGAGCTCAACCGGGCGAAGCAGTCCATCAAGGGACATCTCGTTCTCGGACTGGAGTCCACGCGCAATCGAATGACGCGTCTTGGCAAGAACGAGGTCACCGGTGGGGAGATACTCTCCGTGGACGAAGTCATCCGCCGGGTCGACGCAGTCACGAACGAGGATGCCAAGCGAGTCGCGAACGGACTCCTGTCCGCCGAGAAGGTGCTCGCCGTGATAGGGCCGTTCTCGGCGAAGGACCTGCAGCATTTGGCATAGAGGAGCACACGCGCCGCAACGCGCCTGCGAGTGCCGCCTTCGCAGGTGATATAGAGGTCTAGTGAATGGTTAGGGTTGAGATCGAGAGGCGCATCATGATCCGAGTACTTGTTGCCGGTGCCGGCGGACGGATGGGGACCGAGGTCGTCAGGACCGTCACCGCCGCCGAGGGCATGGAGGTCGTCGCCGCAGTCGACCCCGCACACGAGGACAGCGAAGTCCTCGACGGACTCGGCGGGAAGGTGGTCGTGACCGACAACCTCGCCGAGGCGATCGCCGAGACGAGCCCCGACGTCATGGTGGATTTCACGCATCCCAGTGTTGTCGCCGCCAACCTCCAGGTGGCACTGGCTGCTGGTGTCGACTGCGTCGTCGGCACGACAGGCCTGTTCGAGGACGCACTCGTGGAGCTCGCCGAGGTCGCGCCCGAGGGCACGTGCTTGTTCGTGGCACCCAACTTCGCCATCGGCGCCGTGCTCATGATGCGCTTCTCCGAGCAAGCGGCCCGCTTCATGCCGGCGGTGGAGATCGTCGAGCTGCACCACGACCGCAAGGCCGACGCACCGAGCGGCACGGCCATGCGGACGGCTCGGCTGATCGCCGCCGCGCGCCCCGAGGCGCCCGAGAGCCCCGGCAAGGAGACAGAGCTGCCGGACGCCGAAGGGGCGCGGGGGGCCGCCGTGGACGGCGTTCACGTACACTCCGTTCGCCTGCCCGGGCTCGTCGCGCACCAGGAAGTCGTCTTCGGCGGACAAGGTCAGACGCTCACGCTGCGCCACGACTCGATCGACCGCACCTCGTTCATGCCGGGTGTGGTGCTCGCGATCCGCGAGGTGGGCAACAGGTCGGGGCTCGTCGTCGGCCTCGAGCAGCTGCTCGGCATCTGAGCACGTGAGCGCCTCGGCATCGCCCCGGTCGTCGTGGTCTCGGCGATGGGCCTGGCCGGAGCCGCTTGCGCGACGGACACTCTGCTCGGACTCGTCGAGAGGCTGCCGACCGACGACTGCGAGCGCGACCTGCTCGCCACCTCTGAGCCATGTGGCACAATGGAGAGCGTCCAGACCCCGTCGATCGAGTCCGCACTGACCGCCGGGTGACCGGCCCGGACGTGCATACCAGGAGGCATACGCACATGGCCACGCCTCGCTTCGGCCGGATGATCACGGCCATGGTGACTCCGTTCACCGCAGATCTCGAGGTCGACCTGCCGCGCGCACAGGAACTCGCGGTGAGGCTGCTCGACGCCGGCAGCGACGCGCTCGTCGTGTGCGGCACGACCGGCGAGTCGCCGACCGTCTTCTATCCGCAGAAGATCGAGCTCTTCAAAGCGGTCGTCGAGGCCGTCGGGGACCGCACGCCCATCATCGCGAATGCGGGTGACAACTGCACCGCCGACTCCGTCGAGTTCGCCGAGAAGGTCGTCGGGCTCGGCGTGGACGCCATCATGGCGGTCGTCCCGTACTACAACAAGCCGCCCCAGGAGGGTATCTACCAGCACTTCCGCGCGATCGCGGAGGCGGTCGACGCGCCGGTCATCCTGTACAACATCCCGGGGCGCTGCGTCGTCAACATGGAGGCCGCCACCGCGCTGCGTCTCGCGGGGGACTGCCCGAACATCGTCGCGGTCAAGGAAGCGAGCGGGAATCTCGCTCAGATCGCCGAGATCATCAAGGGTGCACCAGAGGGATTCGAGGTGCTGTCCGGCGATGACGAGATGACGCTGCCGATGATGGGACTCGGCGGAACCGGCGTGATCTCGGTCGTCGCGCACGTCGCCGGACCGCGGTTCAAGGAGATGGTCGAGGCCCAGGCCTCGGGGGATCACACCCGTGCTCTGAGGATCCATCTCGAACTGCTGCCGCTCATGAAAGCACTGTTCATGACCGCCAATCCGATCATGGTGAAGGAAGGCCTGCGCCTGCAGGGCTTCGACGTCGGCACGGTGCGATTGCCGCTCGTGCCGCCGACCGAGGCGCAGACCGCCGAGCTCGAGCGGATCATGCGCCATGTCGGGGTGCTCAGCTGAGGGGCCGGAGAGACCGGACACGAGCGAACCGTCGCCTGCGGGCGGCGTTGTACCACACATAGCCAGGCGCGGACGACCGCGCGAGCGAACCCGCCCGCGCGGTTCGGTTGCGCCGATTCGCGGACCGCTTCTCGCGAGCGGTCCTGAAAGGAGTGCGCA
>CAYWCB010000020.1:12408-16347 GCA_964456615.1 uncultured Eubacteriales bacterium
CCCTCATGACAAGCAAGAAGAAGACGCGGCTTCGCGTCATACCGCTCGGGGGACTGGACGAGATCGGCAAGAACATGACCGTCTTCGAGTACGGCCAGGACATGGTCGTCGTCGATGCGGGGCTCATGTTTCCCGACGAAGACCACCCGGGCGTCGACCTCATCCTGCCCGACTACACATACATCGTGAAGCGCAAGGACAAGCTGCGCGGCATCGTCGTCACGCACGGCCACGAAGACCATACCGGGGCGTTGCCGTACCTCCTCAAAGACCTCGGTCAGACCGTGCCCATCCTCGGCACGAAGCTCACGCTCGGGCTCGTAGCGGGCAAGCTCGATGAGCACAAGATCAAGAAGCCGAAGTTGCGCGAGGTGCGTGCGGGTGGTCACGTCTCGCTGGGCGTGTTCGGGTTCGACTTCATGGCCGTGAACCACTCGATACCCGACGGCATCGCCGCGCTCATCCGCACGCCCGTCGGCAACGTGCTGCATACCGGGGACTTCAAGTTCGACCAGACGCCTGTTGACGGACGGCTGACCGACTACGGCGCCCTGGCAAAGGCCGGCAAGCAGGGCGTGCTGTTGCTGATGTCAGACTCGACCAACGCCGAGCGCCGCGGGGTCACGCGCTCCGAGGCGGAGATCGGAGAGTCGCTTCGGCAGATCTTCTCCGAGGCCGAACAGCGCATCATCGTCGCGTCGTTCGCGAGTCACATACACCGCATCCAGCAGGTGTGCGACGCGGCGGTGCGTGCGGGACGCAAGGTGGCGGTGACGGGTCGTTCGATGGTGAGCATGACGCGCATCGCGCGGCAGCTCGGCTACCTGGAGATCGACGACGCCGACATCATCGATGCCTTCGAGATGGCCGGCCTGGCCGCCGAGGACGTCGTCGTGCTCTCCACCGGCTCGCAGGGAGAGCCGCTCTCCGCGCTCGCGCGCATCGCCAACGGCGACCATCGCACCGTCCAGGTCGAGTCCGGCGATACCGTCGTCATCTCCGCCTCACCGGTCCCCGGCAACGAGCGAGCGGTCGGGCGCGTCATCAACCGGCTCGCCAAGTCAGGCGCCGTCGTGAAGAGTCGCGAGAACGCTGAGGTGCACGTCTCGGGACACGCGGCGGGCGAGGAGCTCAAGCTCATGCTCAACCTCGTGAAGCCCCACTACTTTGTGCCCATCCACGGGGAGACCCGGCACCTGAAGGCGCACGCCCGCCTTGCGGAGGCCACCGGGGTCGCAGCCGAGAACGTCTTCGTGATGGACAACGGTCAGTGCCTCGAGATCGACGAGAGCGGCGCGCGCATCGCGGATCACGTCGAGTCCGGCGTCGTGTACGTCGACGGCCTGTCGGTGGGCGAGGTGGGCCAGGTCGTGCTCCGCGACCGTCAACTGCTCGCGCGCGACGGGATTGCGACCGTCGTCATCGCGATCGACGGACAGACCGGCAAGCCCATGGGAGAGCCCGATCTCGTGATGCGGGGCATCGTCGTCGGACCTGAGGAGGAGATACTCCTCGAAGACGCGCGGACGCGGCTCGCCAAGACGCTGGAGAAGACGGCGGGGGAGGGCGTCACCGACCATCAGGTGATCAAGAACGCGGTGCGCGAATCGCTCTCGCAGCTTCTGTGGGAGCGCAGCCGCCTGCGACCAATGATCATCCCCGTCGTCATGGAGGTCTAGCCGGTGGGGGTCTTCGAGGCGGTCGCCCTCGGCATCACGCAGGGTCTCACCGAGTTCCTGCCCATCTCCTCGGACGGTCACCTCGCGCTCGTCTACCGCGCGATCGGCAAGAGGCCGAGCCTCACCTTCGAGGTGTTCCTGCACGTGGCCACGCTCATCGCAACGCTCGTGTACTTCCGAAGAGACATCGCCCAGCTGCTCTCGTCGCTCTCACCCAAGAACCGCGACCGTATCGACGACCGCCGGACCGTCGCCCTCATCGCGCTGGGCACGATCGTGAGCGGCGCGGTCGCACTCGTGATCGGCCCCTACGTCGAGCCGATGGCCGCCTCCATGACCTGGGTCGGCATCTGGTTCCTCGCGACCGCGAGCTTCATGGTCGTCGGCGAAATCATGTCGCCGAGGGTGCCGCGGGTCGCGCTGCCCGCGAACCTGCCGTGGTGGAAGGCCGGGCTCATCGGACTGGCGCAGGGAGCCGCCGTCCTCCCGGGTCTCTCGCGATCGGGCTCGACGATCTCGTCGGGCATGATGGCCGGTCTCGACCGCCAGCGCGCGGCACGGTTCTCGTTCCTCCTCGGCATCCCCACCATCAGCCTCGCCGCCGCCAATGACGCCCTCGATATCGCCACCGGTGCAGGCGGCATGCCGGCACCGGTGCCTGCGGTCGCCGGCTTCGTCGCCGCGGGCATCACCGGGTACCTGGCGATCTGGGGACTGCTCGGGTTCGTCAAGGGGCATCGGTTGTATTGGTTCGCGGCGTACACGGGCATGCTCGGTACCGCTATCCTTGTGTGGACACTCGTGTGATGCGGGGGTGACGTCCTGAGCGCCGCGTCGAAGAAGAACAACGGCTCGGGCCGCAACGACCGGACCGGCCGCGACCGTAGCACTGGCGCAACCCGTCGACAGCCCTCGAAGCAGCCCGCGAAGCCCGGCGGTCTCGACGAGCGGTCGCGTCGCGACATCTACGGCGTCGTGCTGTGCGTCTTCGGCATAGCGCTCGCGGTCGCAGTGGCACGCGGGAGCGAAGGCCTGATCTCCGACGCCGTCGCAAGCCTCTTCCGCCTCGGTTTCGGCATCGGCGCCTACATCATCCCGGTCGTGCTCCTGCTTTGGGGCGTCTCTTTCTTCGTGCGTGTCGGCGACATCAGCGAGGGACGGGTCGGCCTGGGCCTCGGGCTCTCGGTGCTCGCGCTCATCTCCATGGCGGCCATGAGCGCGCCCGCAGAGGTGCTCTGGGACGCCGGCGTACTCGAGTCGCACGGCGGCTACGTGGGCGCATCGATCGCGGGCGCGCTCAGGCTCCTCGTCGGCGACACGATCGGCTACGTCCTGCTCGTCGGTTCGTTCGTCGTCGGACTCGTGATCACCGGCCTCTCGATCTCTGGGCTCATCGAGTGGCTGCATCAGCGGCTCACGCGCGAAGCGGCCGCACCGGAGGCACGCACAGGCGCCGAGCGGCGCCGTCCTCCACGCGCCTATCCGCTGGACGAAGCCGAGGAGTTCGTCTCCGGCGGCAAGCCGGCGGCAGAGCGCGCCGCCACCAAGCGCATGGGTGGCGAGCAGGCCGCACAGGGCGGCGCGCCTCCCGATGGCGGCAGGACCGTCCCGATGCCCGCTGCTGCCGCGCCGCGCGCGCTCGAGGGCTTCGAGCTGCCGCCGTACTCGATCCTCAAGCGCACGACCGAGACCGCCTCGAGACACAAGGCGAGCGAGAAGGAGCTCCAGTCGATCGCGCGCATCATCGAGGACACACTCGCGACCTTCGACATCACCTCGCGCGTCGTCGACTGGGTGCCGGGCCCGACCGTGACGCTCTTCGAGATCGACATCGCAAAGGGAGTGAAGGTCGGCAGGATCACCGCGCTCGCCGACGACCTCGCGCTGGCGCTCGCCGCGAGCACGGTCCGCATCCTGGCGCCCATCCCGGGCAAGTCGCTCGTGGGCGTGGAGGTCCCCAACGAGCGGCGCGCGACCGTCACACTCAGCGACGTCATCGCGAACACGCCGCAAGGCATGGGCAGCCCGCTCCTGCTCGGCATCGGCAAGGACGTCTCCGGCGACTCCGTGATCGCCGACCTGTCCGTCATGCCACACCTGCTCATCGCCGGCTCGACGGGCACCGGGAAGTCGGTGTGCATCAACGCGGTGCTCGTCTCGCTCATCATGCGCTCGACCCCGGCGGAGGTGCGCCTCATCCTCATCGACCCGAAGCGGATCGAGCTCTCGCTCTACAACGGAGTTCCGCACCTCTACGTGC
>CAYWCB010000021.1:0-16095 GCA_964456615.1 uncultured Eubacteriales bacterium
TGCGGTTGAGATCAAGAACATCATGACAGAGCACCGCAAGGCGGTGAAGAACCGCAAGCGTGATTTCGAGTCGCACCATGCCTTCGTGCACCAGTACGATCTTCAAGCGATCGCGGGCGGCGTCATGGTCGTGAATGCTGCACAGCAGTTCATGTCGCCTTTGCGTTCCGGAGGCGTTCTCACGACTCACAGCAACCCTGCCGGACTCGTGAGTCATTGCATCACGGAGATGAACAGTGTGACCGCCTCTGCGGCGACGGGGTCGCCCGGCCTAGACGCCAAGTGCGTGATCGTCCTCGACATGGACAACCTGAACCTCGCCAGCACAGCATTCGTTACCAGCCCGCCGGCGCCTCCGATCGGCAGCCCGCTTCATTGGGACGCATTTGTCCAGCGGCTCTGCGATCTCTACGGCCGACGGTTCTGAATGCACCCGACACTGTCTGGAGGTGTACTGCACTCCCGAAGGTACCGGAAGCTCCAAGAAGGGAGCGACCGTGGATCTGTATGACGTGGACGGGAACTACGTCGGCAGCACCGGTCCGGACGGCTCTGAAACCGGATGCAGCTGCCTTCCTTGGGTGCTGGGTATCGCTTCTGTCTTCTATGCCATCTCGGCAGCTCTCTGGGAGCCTCTTCTGGGTAGTGGAACCTTCGCCAGGGACTTCGGAATCGCTTTCGGGTTCGCCTCCGTGCCGGGCGCTATTGTAGGGGCTTCTTCATCATCGGGATCTATGGGGAGGACCTACGCCGTCCACCCCAGGATCTGCCAGTCTGGGCGATGATTACGGCAATCGCATTGGCAGCCTACGGCCTCGGAGGGAACCCGGATCGCCGTGAGTTCGCCCGCCCGGTAGAAGCGGGCGGGCGAGTCGGCATCGCGCTTGTCGGTCTTGATACGCACGCCGGGCCGACGGGGGATGAGCGCTGGCGCTATGACCTCGCAGAAGACACCGGGACCCGTGAGCTGGCGGTGCAGAGCGTAGCCGCACGGGTCCGCCTCGTAGCAGACCCTCGCCCGGTCGCGGTTCGACCAGCCCGCGACGAGCTTGCGGACGGCTTCAGGGGTATTCGCGATCGTCCGGCGGCCGGGAGTCTCGGTACCGGCCCGGAGCACGGCGACCGCGATCGAGTCCTTGTGGACGTCGAGCCCCACGAACGTGGCAAGCGTAGAATCGGACACGGCCAGCCCCTCTCTCCTGCATGCGGCTCGGCTCGGGGTGCTGCCCCGAGCAACCCGCGGTTAACTAGACAACTGCAGGATAGGGGCTGGCCATTCCATGGTGACTAGCCGCACTCTGCATGCCTGTGGCTGCTTGGCTGATGGGTGTGAGCCTGCGAACGGCGGCCGAGCGGGTCTTCCTCAGACAATAGGACGCTTCGGCCATGCTTGGGAGCGTTCTTGCGTTCACGGCAAGCGCGGTCCCACTAGCGGGCGTATGTGCTTTGCACACTGATGTCTCGTGTACATACGCCCGCCCACTAGGACCACCTCCTCGTCCCAGTGACCGAGCCAGAATCCCGCGATCACGCGGTTCGAACCCGTCCTCTTCGACCCACATGGCCTGGGCAAGCGGATGTGGCTAGAACCGGATGTAGATGAAGCTCGATCCCGCACCCGAGAAGAGCGCGATCAGCGCGACGAGCGCGGCGAGCACGAGCGCCCAGAGAACGCTGCGAAGTACCCGGCGGGTCGTGTCCCTCATCGGCGTCTCACGCTCCCGCCAGCGTCCTCAGCACCACCGCGAAGTCCTTGAGCGGCATGATGAACAGCCCCCACCCGAGCGTCACGAGCGAGAACGTCAGCAGTCCGCTCGCCCCCGCCCGCGCCCACCGCACGCCGCGCCAGCGCCACGCGCGGGCGAGCGCGACCTCGGCGGAATCGAGCCGCCCTAGCGTCGGCGGCCGCAAGAACACTCGCCAGATGCGATAGAGCACGAGCAGCACCCCGTGGTAGACGCCCCAGGCGACGAAGTGCCAGTCCGCGCCGTGCCACAGGCCGGACACGCTCATGGCCGCCAGGGTGTTGACGACGGTCCGTCGGAAGGTTCGCTTGCTCCCGCCGAGCGGCTTGTAGATGTAGTCGGCGATCCAGCTCTGCAGCGACATGTGCCAGTGCCGCCAGAAGCCCGCGATGCTCGTCCGCAGGTAGGGCCAGTCGAAGTTTTCGGGCACCTTCAGGCCGAAGAGCCTGGCCGAACCGATCGCGATGTCCGAGTAGCCGGAGAAGTCGAAGTAGATGCGGAACGAGTACGCCACCAGTCCCACAACGATGACGCGTGGTGAGAGGTCGGCAAGGTCCTGACGCTGCAACAACGGGTCGACAAAGACGGCGAGCGAATCGGCGAGCACGATCTTCTTCGCGGCACCGACGGCGATGCGAACGATCGCTCTCCACGCCTCGTCAGGCGAGAGCGACGGAACGCCGAGCTGCTCGTCGAATCCCTCGAATCGCTTGATCGGGCCGGCGACCATCGTCGGGAAGAAGAAGGCGAACGCGAAGAAGTGCGATGCGGGCCGCGCGGCGATCATGCCCTTTCGGCGGTCGATGAGGTAGTGCACGAACTCGAACGTGAAGAAGGAGATCGCGAGCGGCAGGAAGAGCCCCTCGACTGTCGGCAGCCGCATACCCGCATGGTCGCCGACCCACGCCGCCGAGGACGTGAGCATGCCCGCGTACTTGAAGTAGGCGAGCGCGCCGAGCGGCAAGAGCAGCGCGGCCCAGAACGCGAGCCGGCTTCTTGGCACGAAGCGCCCGAGAAGCCACACGCCAACGGTGATCGCCAGCACGAGCAGCGTCGACTCGAGCGCGTAGTACGCGTAGAACGCGAGGCCGGTGGCGACGAGCAGCCACGGGCGCGCCTTGCGCGGGAGGAGCCACCAGGCGCCGACGCAGAGCACCAGGAAGAGTGGGTAGGTGAGGGATCCAAAGATCATCGTGCGGGGATGTCCTCGACCATGTGGCGAAGGTCCTGCCAGAGCCGCTGGCCGGTGAGCGTTCCGCCCTCGTCGGTGGTGTGCGTGAGGTCGACGAAGTGGGCGGAGGTCAGGAACGGCTTCGGGTGGTAGTCGACAAGCTCGAAGCCGTGCCGCATCACGGTGGCTCTCAGGTGCCGTACGTTCCGCTCGTACCGCCGCTCGTCGAGCACTTCGTAGGCGGAGATGACCTCCTCGTTCATGGGCGCGAGGAAGAACACCGCGTGTCGGTCGCGTGCTTCGAGCAGGCGTGCGAGGCGCTCCAGCATCCGAAGCTCACCGTTCTTGGCATCCAGCTCGAAATCGCTGCTCTCGCTCGCGCGCGAGATCGCGACCATCTGAAGCGCGGGGTCGAGCTCGTCGAAGGGGGTCGTCGGGTCCACGGAGTCCTCGGCGCCGGTGACGTCGCCCTGCACTCCTACAACGCCCGCGTCCGTGTCCTGCGCGCCCTCGGCCGGCGACGATGCTCTCGGGGTACCCGCTGCCAGACGATACAGTCGCGTCGGGGCATCTGTGAGTGCCAGCGCACTGGCGATCTCATCCTTGTGGGCAAGCGCGAACCAGCGGTCGCGGAACGCATCGTCAACGGCCCGGTCCAACGGCGTGTCCGTGCGCCGCTCGGTGTCCAACGCACGTGCCTCCTCTGGATCGATCTCGACATGCAGCATCGACGGCAGGTCTGGTTCGCGCATCTTCGACAAGCTGCGTCTCGGGTCGAAGGTCTGGTACGTCAGCTGGACGACGAAGAGGTCTGCGGCATCTCCGATCGCTTTGGCGATGACGTACTGGTCGCCGAGCAGCAGGCCGTTCGCCCCGAGGTTGAACGCACGCAGACGATGCCCGCCTTGCGGAGTGTCGCTCGCCGCGGCGCTCTCGAAGGCGGCGGAGAACGTGCGCTCGGCGTGGCGGATGCCCACACCGTAGGCGGGCGATGCGCCGAGGAAGACGACGATCAGGTCGTCGGGGTGGGCAGAGCGCGTCCGTCGGATGTGGCGGACGAATGCGTCGAGCCCGTCCAGGGAGCTGTCCGTGGGAAGGCGAAAGGCAGCGTCGAACTCACGGTCGGGCTCGGGCACCTCCGCGCGGGCGGCCATGTCGAATGCCGCGACCAGAACGACAGCGAGCGCGAGCCGCAGCCCGAACTCCCACCACGTCACCTGGCGGGTCGCCTCGTTCGAACGCACCCGACCGCCCCTCCCGAATCGGCCATCCGTGCCTCGGACGGTGTAGGCGCGAGAGTGCGAGGCGAGATCGTGTCGCCATGCACCCTCGCAGGCGCTCTGACGTGCCCATTGTACTGGCAGCAACGTGCTACCATCGTCTCGCTGGCGACGGGAGACTTCATGATGCGACGACTCGCGATTGCCGCGGTCCTGCTGTGCACGCTCTGCGCGGCCACTCCCACCCACGCCGCCACGGTCACCTTCTACCCGGGCAGGGGAGTCGCGGGCGCTCGCCTGGGCGCTCTGGACTCCTCGGCGGCGAACGCGCTGAAGAAGGCGTTCCGGCTCAGCACGAAGGGCGTCGACAACAACTACGCCGGTCAGCGAGTCTACTACTACTTCTTCGGCACGCGCCTTCGAAACAAGCACTACCCGGTCGAGATGTACGCGAATAGGTCGCATCGCGTGTTCATCTTCGAGGTCAACACCGCTTCGTGCGTGACGACGAAGGGGATCCGGGTAGGGAGTGCCGAGGCGCAGCTGAAGGCCGCGTACGGTTCCGCGCTCAAGAAGCGGACGACCCCCACCTACTACATCTACTGGAGCGGCGGGAAGGCCAACCGCACGGACTTCTACGTGAGCAGGAGCACGAAGAAGGTCTCGCGAGTGCTGATCTCACGGTACTAGCGGGGAGAGGGGGAACCGTCGTGCGTCTCTCGGCATGGGCTTCACGGACGTCGATCGGTCGGGCTCTCCTGTCGTTCTCGGTGATTGCCGTCGTCGTGACCCCGGCTGCCGCTGTTGCCGAGGAATCGACCGCGGACGCCAGCACCCAGGTAGCCGCGGTGTCGCTGCATCTTGAGGGCTACGAGCTCGGTGAGCGCACTGTCAGCGTCGAGGTGTGCGCGATTCCGCTCGGCGCGGAGACTGCCTCCGTACGGATGGACGGCGCCGAAGCGACGCAAGTACCCGTGCCCGTGGGTGCGAGCGCTGTGAGCGTATCGCTGACGGTGCCGAGCAAGCGTACGGAAGTCAGCGCCGAGGTACTCGACGCGGGCGGCGCCGTCGTCGCGACTTCTGCCGAAGACCTGGTTGTCGATACGCTGCGGTTCATCCCCGCCTATCCGCGCGTCTCGGTGCGGTGGGAGTCGTTCGTCATGCCCTCGCAGGCGATACGCGTGACCACGTCGCGAGCGGCATCCGTGACCGCACGCTTGGGCGGGCGCGCATGCAGGACGGTTGAATCGGCTCCGCAACGATCCTGGGGGATCGTCCTCCCCAAGAACGTCCCCTCCGGTCGAGCGCGCCTGCGGGTGTACGTGCGGAACGCATGGGGTGTTCGGGCGCTCTCGGTGCCGCTCTGGTCGCTGAGGTGGAAGCCGTCTGCGCCGCACGCGATCCTCGTGGACAAGTCCGATTTCACGCTCTACTACGCCGAGGGCTACCGCCTGCACAAGGCCTACCCGGTGGCCATCGGCATGCCCGGCACCCCCACACGCGTCGGGCAGTTCTGGCTCGGTGCTCCGCGTTCGGCGGGTGGCGCGTGGGGGGTCCTCCGGATGGCGCTCGGCAAACGGAAGGGCACGGGTGCGCTGCCTGCGTGGGGCGGCTACTACATCCACGGGACGAACCAGCCCGACAGCATCGGCACTGAGGCGAGCCACGGGTGCGTCCGGATGTACAACAGCGCGGTCATCGACCTGTCGAGGCACACGCGTCGCCATCTGACGAGGGTGACGATTCGTCCATGACCCCGGCGAAGCGCGGCTTGGCTCGCGAGCGCTGTGGACTAGGTAGCACGCGCTGTTGCTGCTAGGGACTGCCTAGATCCGCGCCGGCAGCCCTCCGCCACCGCCTGTGCGCTTGCTCACTGATCGCCCCTGAACCGGGCGCGCCAACGTGACGATGTACAATCTATGGGTCGGCACACGTCACAGCACCGGTTGCAGCACTCGTCGCAGCACGATCGACCGCGGGACGGTTCGATGCACAACAGACACCTCCATCTCCGCGTCTTGCTCGTTCTCGCTCTCAATATGCCTGCGCTCGGCCTCACGTCGGCGCCCGCCTCGGCGCTGATGCCGCCGTCCGCGTCGACCACGGGCGCAGCCGGTGCGTCGGCGGTCAGCGCGCTTGCGACCCCGTCGGTCGAGCCCACCCGTGTGCCCTTCGCCCGTGTGGAGGAGAACACCGGGCGTCTCGTCTACGCGGGGCCGTGGAAGCAGTCCACCGGTTCGTCCTACTCCGGTGGCAGCGCGCGCACCGTGTCAGCCCGAGGTGCGATCGCCGCGATGCGCTTCACGGGCACGGCGATTCGGTGGGTGGGTCCGACCGGACCCTCCCTCGGCCAGGCCGAGGTGTATGTGGACGGGCGCCGTGTGGCCACCGTCGATCAGTCGGCCGCACGCAGCCGAAGCAGGCGCGTCGTATGGACGTCCGGGACACTCGCGGACGGCCCGCACCGCCTCGAGATCAGAGTACTCGGGCGCCGAGGTGCGCGTGGGACGGGCAGCCACGTGGCGGTGGACGCGATCGACGTCCGCGGGTCCGCTGCCGCGCCGGGTCCACCCTCGGGCTTCGTACGAATCGAGGAGCGCGATGCCAGGGCCACGCTCTTCGGCCCGTGGGAGGCCGCGGCCGACCGCTCGGCGTCGGGCGGGTCGTACCGGCGCTCCATCTCGAACGGTGCCGGGTTCATGATCGCCTTCAAGGGAACCGCGATCTCGCTCACGGGCCCCGTGGGGCCGTCGTTCGGCATGGGCTATGTCTATCTCGACGGGAAGTACGTCGGGGGGACCGACCAGAAGGCCACTCGCTCGAGACAACACCAGCTTCTGTGGAGCGCCGTCGATCTGCCTGACAAGGCGCATCTCGTCGAGGTCCGTCCGCGATCTGCGACGAGCGCGACGTTGAATCGCCTTGCGCTGGATGCGGTGTACGTGAACGGGACCGTCGCCTGGGCCCCGCGGCGGGTCGAGGAGAACGACCGGCGCCTTGGTATAGGCGGCTCGTGGAGGTCGACGGCGTCGAGGGGGATGTCGGGCAATGTCTACCGCTACTGCTCCGCAGGCGGCGGCGCGATGTCGCTCAAGTTCTCCGGGTCGAGCGTGCGCGTGCTCGGACTCAAGTCGCCGACCTCCGGCGAAGTCGAGATGGTCTTGGACGGCGTCTCCCGTGGTGTCGTCAGCCTGTACGCGTCCACCACACGCGTACAACAGATCCTCTGGCGTGTCGGAGGCCTCGCGCCCGGCGAGCACGAACTGGAGATCCGGGCGCTGGGTTCGGCGGCCTCGGGGAGTCGAGGCGAGCGGGTGGGGATCGACGGGTTCGACGTGTCGGGCACTGTGCTCTCTGCCTCCCGTCCGGCCGCTTTCTCTCCCGTCGAGGAAGATGACGCGCGTCTGTCGGCATCCGGCGTCTGGAAGACGGCGCGCAACACGGCGATGTCCTCCGGAGGGTACACGTACTCGACGGACCCCCAGGGCGTGCTGACCGTGGCCTTCGAGGGAACGGGCCTGAGGTGGATCGGCCCACGCTCGCCTGGGCATGGTATGGCCACGGTCTACGTCGACGGCAAGCACCTCGCCTCGCCGAGCCAGCAGGCGAGCACCACGACGTACCGTCAGGAGATTTGGTCGATCTCCGGGCTTGCCCCCGGGTTGCACACCGCGGAGATCCGGGTGGCGGGTGAGACGCTGCCCTACGGTTCGCACAGGCCGGTGGCGGTGGACGCGCTCCACGTGATCGGCGGGGAACTGGTCGAGGCGCCTCGTCCTACCGGGGTGAACAGGGTCACCGCGGCTGACGTTCGTACCGCGCGGGTCGGCGCGTGGCAGACCCGAGCGACCTCGATCGACGCCACCCCCACCGAGTTGAGGACGCGGGACGTGCGCAGCCGCTTCGAGGTGAGATTCCGAGGTACCTCGGTCACGTGGGTCGGTTCCCGCGGACCCGACTTCGGCATCGCCGAGGTGATACTCGACGGCAAGACGCAAGGCACCGTCGACCTGTACGACTACGCGTCGAATCCCAAACGCGTGTTGTGGTCGTCACCTTCGCTCGCGAACCGCGAGCACCGTCTCACGATCCGGCTGTCGGGCAGGCGGAGTCGGGCGAGTTCCTCGTTCGTGACGGGCGTGGAGGCGCTGGACGTGCGCGGCGAGGTCCTTGAGTGCGGCACGCGGTTCGAGCACAGCGACTGGCGCCTCCTGTATGGCGGCAGATGGTCGAGCCGGGTAGCCACGGCTCCGTCCAGGACGGTGCGCGAGTCCCAGCAGACGTCCAGCACCCTCACGGTGCGCTTCAGCGGCACCAGGATGCGTGTCATGGGGACGACCGGCATGGAGTCCGGCATCGCCTCGATGAGCGTGGACGGTTCCGAGTGGGCGGGAGTGGACTTCTACTCGACGGGGCCTCGGGCAAACCGCACCGTGTTCGACACGGGTGTTCTCCGCCCGGGCGAGCATACGCTGAGGGTCTTCGTCACGGGTCGTGCCAACGAGTCGGCGAGCGCCAACAAGGTCTCGCTCGACGGTTTTGAGGTCTCCGACGGCACGCTGCTTCCGCAGACCAAGGTCCAGAAGGCGCGCTTGAAGGCCGTCGACACGGCGATCGCACAGCTCGGCAAGCGCTACGTCTGGGCAGGAGCCGGTCCGACGGTCTTCGACTGCTCGGGGCTCATGCTCTTCGCGTACAGAGCCGCGGGCATCAACCTGCCGCACTACTCCGGCTCCCAGTGGCGTCTCTCCGTGCCCCTGCGAGCATCACAACTCCTGCCCGGTGACCTGTGCTTCACCGATAGGCCCACCTACATCCACCACGTGGGCATGTTCATCGGCGACGGGGTGACGATCAACGCTCCCGGGTCGGGTCGCTACGTTGAGTACCGGCCGGTCTCCACATACGGGTGCTACGGGCGGCTCAAGACGAGCCTCTGGCCCAGGTAGTGGCTGCCTCGACCGTGACGCCGAGGCGTGTCGTCGTCCACCGCGCAGCGGTGTAGTTGCGGGGCCAGGTGTTGCGCCGCCTCAATCCTCCGCGCGAGCCTCTTCGTCGGGAGCCTCGACAGGCCGCCACGGTGCGTCCAGTGGCTCGTCGAGCGACGGCGGGCGGTTCTCACCCTGCTCGCGAGGCGCTTTCCGTCGGGAGACCCTCGTGACGATGGTCGTCGTTCGCCTCATGCGCGGGCGCATCCTCCACGCTACGAAGATGAGGACCGACAGGGCAAGCACGATGATGACGACCAGAGCAACGCCCTGGCCCGTGTCGAGCTCGGCGAGCGACTCACGGATCCAGCCGAGAAGCTGGGAGAAGCCCAGGAGCGCCGCGAGTCCTCCGAGCAACAGCGCGCCGGCGCAACACCCGCAACAGCCGGTCCCGCCGCGCGTCTCCCGAGCGGTCGATCTGGTCCGCTCGAAGTGCTCTGTCGCCGAGTTGCCATCGGGCATCCTGCGCGCCCACCCTTCCGAAACGGCTCGTCCCCGTGATGCAGAGCGCTCGCGGAGCGCCCGGATCGTTCACGATTCGACTGCTCGACGTAGCATCCGGCCGAGATGAGCTCTCTGTCCAGCGCGCCGTTCGGCAGGCGGCTTGCCGCGTAGTCAGGGGGGTACCCCTGCGTATATGCTCTTGGAGTCCCTGAAGTGCGACGGCGAAGGCTTCCGCGGAAGAGAGCGATGGCCACACGCAGGAAGAGAACGACGGCTCCCGCTGCGGCGAAGGAGAACGTGCTCCAGCGCCTTCTGCCGGCTCGGTCGGTGCGCAGAGTCGTGGCGGTGTTCCTCCTCCTCCTGACCGCTCTCCTGTCGATCACGCTCTTCAGCGGCAATTGGGGCGGCTGGATCTGGATCACGTCGACGACTGCGCGGATTGCGGGGGCGGGGGCCCGAGCGATCGGCGTGGACGCCGTCGTTGAGGGCAACCTGATCTTGCTTTCGTCACGCACTCTCGCGGTCGATCCCCAGTGCACCGCGTTCACGCTTGCGGCGGTGTACATGGCCCTCGTCCTGGCGTATCCGGTGAGTTGGACCAAGCGGCTCCTCGCGCTCGCGATCGGCCTGCCGCTCCTGCAGATCGTGAACCTCGCCCGACTCGTCGTCGTCGCGTACGCCTCCGAGGCGCTCGCGGGCAAGTCGTTCTACATCGTGCACGACTACGTGTTCGAGTTCGGCATGGCCTTCGTGGTCTTCATCATGTGGGCGGTGTGGCTGGCCAGTGTCAGACGAGGTGCGTAGCTCCCACCCGGTGTGGTTCATCGCACTCGCGCTCCTGACGTCGATCGCCCTGAGTGTGCCCATCCTGCTCTACTCGTGGGAGACGTCCTCGGTTCCCATGATCACGTTCATGTACTCGCTGTTGGCTTTGGTCCCGGCGTGGAGCATGATTATCGCGTCGCTCGGGTCGTCCGTGCAGCGCAAGGCGACCTTTCTGCTCGCTTCCCTGTTGGTGTTGCTCGCGTCGTTCGCCCTCGCGCGCGCGTTCGGAGCCTTCACGACGGGCGAAACGGTGCAGGTGATGCAGGCCGCCGCGAATACCGAGGATGGGGCGTCGAGCGAGGTTCTCATGAACCTGTATCGCATCGTGGTGCTCGGCAATTGCTGCGTGACGCTGGTTCTGTTCGTCGGGAAGCGGGCGTCCGTGTTCTGGACGATGGAGAAGCCGAGACGAGCGTAGTGTCCGCCGCAGTCCGGTGGTGCCCGGGGTGGGAGTCGAACCCACACGCCCTCTCGGGCAAAGGTTTTTGAGACCTCCGCGTCTGCCATTCCGCCACCCGGGCCCGGGCGCCGCGGCTCGGCACATTGTAGCCGTATACTCCACGCATGGCATTTGAAGATGTGAGAGCCCGGTCTGCGGCGAGCCACACGGAGGAGCACGTCCGCAACATCGCCGACAACCTCCAGCTCATCGCCGACATGGGCTACGGCGACGCGGCCGTAGCGATAGACGACGGGCACGGCGTCCTGAAGGTGGTGGCCGACGCCCGACCCATGACCGCGGTGGCGGCTCTGGCCGCGACACGCGTCGGCCAACGACTCGATAGGGACGCTGAGGTCGAGGCGTATGAGGCGCTGCGCTCCGGCGATACCGTGAAGGGTCCACAGCGGAGGATCACCCGCGGCATCTCCTACGCGACATCGGCACACCCCGTCGGCGATCCGCCCTACGCCGTCATCCTGCGGGACCTGGCGCAGCAGGTCGTCGAGGCGCCGGGCAAGATGGAATCCGTCTTCATGGACGCCGCCGAGCGACTGATCGAGACGATACGTCAGCGGCCGATGCTGGACGTCAGGACGGGAGAGCCGTTCTCCACCGTGCGCCATGCGGGCGACGGCGTGATCCGGGTCGGCCCCTCCGGCGATGTGACCTACGCGAGCCCGAACGCGGTGAATATCTTGCGACTGGCGGGAGTCGAAGGCTCGCTCACCGGACTCGCGGCATCGGCTCTTCCGGGTGCTGCGGTGTCGATCGCACCCGTGCTCGGCACGCATGGGTCCCTGGCGACCGAGGTCGAGGTGGGGGACCGGGTCCTGCGCTACCGGGCGATCGCACTCGACGAGGGGGTGCTCGTGCTCGTCGAGGACGTGAGCGAAGCGCGCCGCCGAGAGCAGGAGCTCAAGGTCAAGGAAGCGACGATTCGTGAGGTCCACCACCGGGTGAAGAACAACCTGCAGACGATCGCGAGCCTGCTTCGCATCCAGGCTCGCCGCGTGCAGTCCGACGACGCCAGCCGCGCGCTTCGGGAGGCGACCGAGCGCGTGAGTTCCATGGCGGTCGTGCACGAGCTGCTCTCGGGCTCTGACGAGGAACGGATCGACTTCGCCCAGGCGGCGGACACCGTGGTCGACATGGTGCGCCAGGGTCTTTCCGGTGAGGAGCCTGTGATCTGCGTCAGCGTGGAGGGGTCGACCGGTCTCGTTCCGGCGAACGTCGCGACCTCGCTCGCACTCGTCCTGGCCGAACTCGCGCACAACGCCATCGAGCATGGCTTCAAGGGCCGCGCCACGGGATCGCTCACGGTCACCATGCGTCGTATCCCCGGCGAGCTGGTGCTCTCGGTCAGGGACGACGGCGCCGGGTTGCCGGAGGGCTTCGACGCAGGCGCGAGCGCGAATCTGGGCCTGGAGATCGTCCGCACCATCGTCGAGGAGGACCTCCGCGGTTCCCTGACGTTCTCCGGTGGCCGTGGTACGACCGTCACCGTACGGCTTCCGCTCACCGGCGCGGGGGAGGGCTGAGGCGGATGCGTGTCCTGATCGCAGAGGACGAAGCGCTCATCCGGATGGATCTCAGGGAGATGCTCGAGGAAGAGGGGCATGAGATCGTGGGCGAGGCGCGCAACGGCCGGGAAGCCGTCGAGATGGCGCGCACGCTCCGCCCGGACCTCGTCTTCATGGACATACAGATGCCGTGGATGAGCGGTATAGAGGCCGCCGAGACGATCACGCACGAGACGCTGGCGCCCATCGTCATGGTCACGGCGTTCTCCCAGGCGTCGTACGTGGAGCAGGCTGCTCTGGCCGGCGCGATGGCCTACATCGTCAAGCCCTTCGCCCGCAAGGACATCGTGCCGGCGATGCAAGTGGCGGCGTCACGCTTCGCCGAGACGCGCGCGCTCGCAGCGGAGGTCGCGGACTTGAGCGAGCGCCTCGAGACGCGCAAGGCCGTCGATCGCGCGAAGGGGATTCTCATGGCGCGCGGGATGACCGAACCCGAGGCGTTCTCGCGGTTGCAGAGACTCGCGATGGACAAGCGCAAGCCGCTCCGCGACATCGCCGAGGCCGTCGTGCTCGCCGAGGAAGCCGGGAACGACCACCAGGGCTCGTAGCTAGGTCTTCACCGTCGGCTTCTGAACGAGCTCGAAGCCGCGCATCGCACCGGCGCCCCTGCGATGCTCCGGGCGTTTGAGCGCGTACTCCAGGCGCGTCCGTCCCTCGCCTTCGGAATCGACGATCTCGACCACAACGTGTTCTCCATCGATGGTGATCACGTTGTACGACGGTGGGATGTCGCCTCTCGTGCGCCACGTGGACGCAGTCCCGCTCGTGACGATCAGCAGCCCGCTGACCGGCCAGACGTAGGGGACGTGCTTGTGGCCAGCGAGCACGATGTCGACGTGATGCTGCACGAAGATCTCGAGCACATCGCCCGCGTCCAACACGATGTTCCGCTCGCGTCCCGTGCCGGGAATCCCGACGAGGTGGTGGTGAACGGCGACCAGCTTGGAGACGTCGTCCTCGGCGGGGCCGAGTTGGTCCGAGAGCCAGTCGTAGCGGTGTCGTCCGACTTCGCCGTCGTCGAGGTCGGGCTTGCTCGAATCGATCGAGATCACTCGCACGCGGTTGCTTGCGACGTCGTCCGATACGATGCCGAACTCCATCTCCCGGCAGTTCCAGCGCTTGCCGAACATCTCGAGGAAGTGCATGTACCCCACGTTCCTGCTGTCGTGGTTCCCCGGGATGACCACGACCTCGGGGCATTCGAGCTGGTCGATGTAGGAGTACGCCTGCTCGTACTCGTCGGGATAGCCGTCGGCGGTGAGATCGCCGGGAATGACGACCAGGTCCGGCTCCAGCTTGTTGATGTCCCGTACGACCCGATCGAGCAGGTGCCCGTCGAATCGCGGGTCGCCGCAGTGGATGTCGGAGAACTGCGCCACCACGAAATGCTTGCTCGTCGTCGGCATGACACCCTCTCCAATCCATGCCTGCCTGTGTCTACTGCGATTCGAGGCCCCGCTTCGACGCTGATGCAGGTTTCCGGTTTGCTACCAGTGTATCTTCCCTGTGTGAAGGGCAGGTGATATACTGCGTCTACCGGTACAACGACGTGCCGGAATCGAAGAGATCGAGCAACGACGCTCGCCAAGCCTCAGGGCTTGGGCGGGCGTTTTTCGTTCTCTCAGGCGGTACGCACCAGGAAGGAGGCAGGGACGTGAAGGACTTCGCGGTGTTCTGGGGATGCACGATCCCCGCGCGGTTCCCCTTCGTGGAGAAGGCCACCCGGGTCATGTTCGACGACCTCGGTGCAACCCTGCACGAGCTCGAAGGTCACACATGCTGCCCCGAGGGCACCCTCGTCAAGGCGAACGACCCGGATGCGTTCTACACCGCGGCTGCGCGGAATCTCGCTCTGGTGGAGCGAGCGGGTCTGGACGTCGTCACGCCGTGCAACGGCTGCTACTCGACGTTCAAGGAGGCCCAGAGCCACCTTCGGACCAACTGGCGCGAGCGCGACGAGATCAACGAGCGTCTCGCTCGCGAGGGTCTGCACTATGACGGCGAGTTGCAGGTCGTTCACTTCGCCGAATGGCTCGCCGACCACATGGGCGCGGGCCTCATCGCGAGCAAGGCGAGCCGCCCGTTCTGGGGCATGCGGCTCGCCGTGCACTACGGCTGCCATCTCCTGCGCCCGCAGCCGGCGGTGCGCTGGGACGACCCGCTCCACCCAAAGAAGGTCGAGGAGCTCGTTTCGGCGCTCGGCGCCTTCGTTGTCGACTACCCGACGAAGATGCAGTGCTGCGGCGGCGCGCTCGACCGTGTCGGCGAGCGCGAGTCCTCGCTCGCGTTCGCTCGCCGGAAACTCTACGACCTGCAGGAACACGAAGTGGACGCGCTCGTCGTCGTCTGCCCGTCGTGCTTCCAGCAGTTCGACCTCAACCAGGCGGCGCTCCAGCGAGCGAACGAGCCGGTGAACGTGCCGGTCCTGTACCTCTCAGAGCTGATCGCCCTCGCGTACGGCCACGCTCCCGAGGAGATAGGCCTTGATATGCACCGCGTCTCGGTCGAGCCCTTCCTCGAGCGCTGGGGAGTGCGCACGGAGGACAAGGCGAGGCTCTCGGAGCACTTTGACGTCTCGCTTCTCGGCAAGTGCTACGCATGCCAGGCCTGCAAGGACGACTGCCCGGTCTGCAAGATCGGCCCCGCCTTCCAGCCGACCGAGATCATCGGGCAACTCGTACGCGGCGAGATCGATGCCGTGCTCGGCGACACCAACGTGTGGAAGTGCCTCGAGTGCTACACCTGCCAGGAGCTTTGCCACTCAGACATCGGGATGGCCGAGACGTTCCGCACGCTGAAGGAACTCGCCATCGCCGAGGGCACCGGTCCCTCGAGCGTGACCGACTCGTACGCCCTGTTCCTCGAGACCGGGATGCTCGGCAAGCCGAAGGAAGGGGCACGCAAGAAGCTCGGGCTCGAGCCGCTGCCGCCGAGCGGGGGAGATGCTGTCGGCAGACTGCTCAGGGATGACGACGTCGAGGAGGTCACGGCCGCGACCACCGCCACTGCGGGATGCGCCGCGCGACGTCCGACCGCCCCCGACGCGACACCGACGGCCCCTGGGGACGCTCGCGAACAAGGAGCTGAGTGACGATGACGACGGTCTCGAGCATCTACGGGCCGGACGGTCGCCCGCGGTATCGGGAGGAGTCGCCGTTCAAGATCCACGGCGGGTGCGGGCTTTCGGGGATCTGCGACGAGAGCGGCACGCTCATGAGCGGCGAGATCGCCTTGAGGGCGATGGCGATCCAGCACGACCGCGGCAACGGGCTCGGGGGCGGATTCGCCGGCTACGGCATCTACCCCGAGTTCTCCGAGCACTTCTGTTTCCACATGATGTATCACGACGTCCGCGCGAAGGAGGAGACCGAGGAGATCTTCGATCGCTTCTTCATTGTGGACCTCGCCGAGCCCATGCCTACGCGCGCGGTGAAGGGCATAACGGATGCCCCGCTGCTCTGGCGCTACTTCCTGAAGCCGCATCCCCACAAGCTCGACGCGAGCGAGATGAGTCCCGAGGACTTCGTCGTACACGTCGTCATGCTCGTCAACAGCAACATTGATGGCGCGTTTGTCTCGTCGTCGGGCAAGAACATGGGCGCGTTCAAGGGCGTGGGCTATCCCGAGGACATCGGACACTTCTTCCGGCTCGAGGAATACCAGGGGCACACCTGGGTCGG
>CAYWCB010000022.1:0-15929 GCA_964456615.1 uncultured Eubacteriales bacterium
GGGAGAGGCCGGTTACGGCATCGACCCGGACGTCCTCGACACCCTCGCCGCGCAGATCAAGACCGTGCACGACGGTGGAGTCGAGATCGCCATCGTCGTCGGCGGAGGCAACATATTCCGCGGTCTGGCGGCCGCATCCAAGGGCATGGATCGCGCGCAGGGTGACTTCATCGGTATGCTCGCGACGGTGATGAACGCACTCGCGTTGCAGGAGGCGCTCGAGCGAATGGGGGTCTTCACGCGCGTCATGTCGGCCATCCAGATGCAGGCCGTGGCAGAGCCCTACATCCGCCGGCGCGCGATCAGGCACCTCGAGAAGGGCCGCGTCGTGATCTTCGCCGCCGGGACCGGGAACCCGTACTTCACGACGGATACCACCGCGTCGCTCCGCGCGCTCGAGATTGGCGCCGATTGCATCATGAAGGCGACCAAGGTGGATGGCGTCTATGACTCGGACCCCGAGACGAACCCCAACGCCATCAAGTTCGACGAGCTGCGCTACATCGAGGTGCTGAACCTCGGGTTGCAGGTCATGGACAGTACCGCGATCTCGCTCGCCATGGACAACTCACTGCCCATCATCGTGTTCAACCTCACACAAGAGGGGAACATCGAGCGGGCGCTCCAGGGCGAACCAGTAGGGACCATAGTCAGAGGAGATGACCGGTGACCAAGGACATCATCAAGGACGCCAACGATCACATGAACAAGTCGGTGGCTGCGCTCTCGCACGAGTTCGCCACCGTCCGCACCGGCAGGGCATCCGGAGCGATCCTCGAGAAGATCCAGATCGACTACTACGGGACGCCCACTCCGTTGCTCCAGATCGCGGGGGTGAGCTCCCCAGAGCCCCAACTCCTCGTGATCAGCCCATACGACCGCAGCGCCATGAGCGCCATCGAGAAGGCGATCCTCGCATCCGACCTCGGCATCACTCCGAGCAACGACGGCCAGGTCATCCGCCTTCCGTTCCCGCCGCTCACCGAGGAGCGCCGCAAGGAGCTCGTCAAGCTCGTCAAGCAGTACGCCGAGGAAGCTCGCGTCGCCATACGGAACATCCGCCGAGACGCGAACGAGCGGATGAAGCGAGCCGAGAAGGACGCCGAGATCAGCCAGGACGAGCTACACCGCGCCGAGGCCGAGATCCAGAAGATCACCGATTCTCACATCAAGGAGATCGACGAGGCGGTCAAGCGCAAGGAAGCCGAGATCATGGAGGTCTAGGGGGTGCCCCCGACCCGACGCTCGCTTCGCGAGCACTTCACCGGCAAGCGCGCCGCGGCCCTGCTCGAAGAACTCGACATACACCGCATCCCGCGACATGTCGCGATCATCATGGACGGCAACGGGCGCTGGGCCGCCAAGCGCGGTCTCCCGCGTCTCGCCGGACACCGGGCGGGCGCGAAGGCGGTGCGCGAGGCCATAGCCGCGTCGATCGAGCTCGGCGTCGACTACCTCACGATCTACTCCTTCTCGTCGGAGAACTGGTCGAGACCCTCCGACGAGGTGTTCGGCCTCATGCGCCTCTTCGTCGAGGTGCTCGAGCGCGAGCTTGCGAACCTCGAGCGCATGCACGTGCGCGTGCTCGTGATCGGAGACCTTGATGCGGTGCCGACGGACACCGCAGAAGCGTTCAGGCGCTGCATGCGCCGAACGGCCAAGAACGACGGCCTCACGCTCGTCGTCGCGCTCAACTACGGGGGCCGTGCCGAGATCGTGGAAGCGGCACGCTCGCTCGCCGCCGACGTCGGCGAGAAGCGGATGGCGCCGGAAGATATCGACGATGCGGCGTTCGCATCGCGGCTCGCCACGGCGGGATGCCCGGATCCCGACCTCGTCATCCGCACGAGCGGCGAGCTTCGAGTGAGCAACTTCCTCTTGTGGCAGATCGCCTACTCGGAACTCTGGGTGACCTCGGTGCTCTGGCCTGACTTCGGCAAGACGGACCTCTTGAAGGCGGTCGTCGACTACCAGAGGCGCTCGCGACGCTACGGCGGCCGCTCGTGAGCGCGAAGCCGCATTCGGAGTCGGGCCTCTCGGCACTCGTCACCAGGGTTGGAACGGCGCTCGCCATCGGCGTCGTCATGCTCGCCGTGGTCATCTGGGGACGAGAGCTCGGGCTTGGCATCATGCTCGCGCTCATAGCCGGGCTGGCCTCGGCGGAGTTCTACACCATCACCCGCCGGGAGCATCGCCTGCCCAACGAGGTCTTCGGTGTCATCGCCGCGGCCGCGATGCCCGTCGCCGCGGCTCAGTGGGGGAGGCTGGGGCTGACCGCGAGCGTGACGATCCTCATGATCGCCTCGCTCGTGTGGCACGTGGTGTTCCGTCAGGTGCGCACGGCCGACACCGCGGTCACCGTGTTCGGAGCGGTCTACGTCGGTTTCCTGCTCGCGCACCTCGTGCTCGTCCGCAGTCTCGACTCCGGGACCGCGCTCGTGCTCGCGATCATCGTGAGCGTGTGGGTGAACGACGTGTTCGCGTACCTCGTCGGCTCCACGATGGGGCGGCACAAGCTCGCGCCGAGGATCTCGCCCAACAAGTCCTGGGAGGGACTCATCGCGGGGACGCTCCTGACCGTCGTCACCTGGGTCGTCCTGCACTACCTCACCGACCCGCCGCTCTCGCTGGCTTGGTTCGTATTCGTCGGGATCGGCATCTCGATCGCCGCGATCGTCGGAGACCTCTTCGAATCGAGACTCAAGCGGGAGGCCGGTGTGAAGGACTCCGGCGCGCTGCTGCCCGGACACGGCGGCTTCCTCGACCGCTTCGACAGCCTCATCCTGGTGTCGGTCGTCGCCTACTACCTGCTCGTTTGGGGCGGCGCCCAGTGAGTCGCCTGCGCATCGCGATCCTCGGCTCGACGGGCTCCATCGGTAGGCAGGCGCTCGAGGTAGCCGAGGCCAACCGCGACCGCATCGAGGTGGTCGCGCTGGCGGCCAACCGGAATGCCGAGCTGCTCGTCGAGCAGGTCCACGCGCACGACGTCCGCCTGCTTGCCCTCGCCGAGACCGACGCCGCCATCGAGGCATCCCGTCTCCTACCCGAGACAGAGGTGGGCGAGGGAGCCGATGCCGTCGAGGCGCTCGCCGCCGAGCCGGGAGTAGACCTCGTGCTCAATGCGCTCGTTGGCGCGGCGGGCCTGCGCGCGACGGTCACAGCGCTCGAATCGCGCAAGACGCTCGCGCTCGCCAACAAGGAGTCCCTGGTCGTCGGCGGCGAGTTCGTGACCGCCCTTGCCAAACCGGGACAGCTCATCCCGGTCGACAGCGAGCACTCGGCGGTCCACCAGTGCCTGGTCGGGGAGAGTCCGGCCGAGGTCGCCCGGATCTGGCTCACGGCGTCCGGCGGGCCGTTCAGGGGGCGCACGAGAGAGGAGCTGGCCGACGTCACGGCCGACGAGGCGCTCGCACACCCCACGTGGGAGATGGGCCCCAAGATCACGATCGACTCGGCGACGCTCATGAACAAAGGACTCGAGGCCATCGAGGCGCGCCACCTCTTCGGCGTGGACTACGACCGGATCTCGATCGTCGTGCACCCCCAGTCGTGCGTGCACTCGATGGTGGAGTTCGCCGACGGCTCTGTGAAGGCGCACCTCGGCGCGACGGACATGCGCATCCCCATCCAGTACGCGTTCTCGCACCCGGCCCGCTGGGACACCCCGGTCCCGCCCGTGGACTTCGCGACGATCGGATCGCTCGACTTCGAGCCGCCCGATCTCGAGACGTTCCGGGTCCTCGCCCTAGCGCTGGACGCGGGTCGCACGGGCGGGACGATGCCCGCGGCGATGAACGCCGCGAACGAGGTCGCCGTGGCTGCCTTCCTCGCAGGCCGCATCCGGTTCACCGACATCGACGAGACGGTCGCCCGCGTGATGTCGGAGCACGACCCCGCCCCGATCGAGTCGCTCGAGCACATCGAGCTCGTCGACGTATGGGCGCGCGACGCCGCCGAGCGGGCCGTGCACGCGCTCGGCTAGCCGTTCAAGACGCCCCTGCTGGCGTATCCCTTGCTCGAAGCCAATAGAGACACACGGCGGGTATCTTCTGCGAGGATGCCCGTCTCCGAAGTGCATCGCGGGCAGCACCGCCCGATCGAAAGGACGTGAACTGCACGCATGAGCGGTGTCGAGAACGGGCTGTTCATCATCTTCTGGGGGATTGTGACCTTCTCCATCCTCGTCGTCTTGCACGAGGGCGGTCACTTCGTCGCCGCGCGCGCGTTCGGCGTGAAGGTGCACGAGTTCATGATCGGCCTGCCGGGGCCCGCGGTGCGCGTGCGAAGGAACGGGACGGCCTTCGGCATCACCGCCGTCCCGCTCGGCGGGTACGTGCGCATCGCCGGCATGGAGCCCGGCCCCGAGGACGAGCTCATGGGCCCCGCGCTCGCCGAGATCACGCGCGCCCGTCGCCTCAACGCCCTCCAGCTCTCGGCGGCGCTCGCCATCGACGGCCACCGCGCCGAGCGGCTGCTGGCAAGCCTCGCCGACTGGGGCGCCATTGCCGCAGCGCCCGACTCGGAAGACGACTACGTCGCGCTCATGGACGAGTCGCTCGCCCAAGACCCGCAGGCCCTCCTCGACGAGGCGCGAAAGGTGACGTACCGCGGTCTTCCGGTGTACAAGCGCGTCATCGTGCTCCTGAGCGGCGTCACCGTGAACCTGCTCGCCGCGATACTGATCTTCACGGTCGTGCTCAGCATCTTCGGCTACTACCGGCAGTCGCTCGTGGTCGAGAGTCTCGTGGAGGGGGGAGGGGCGATCGCGGGCGGCATCCAACCGGGGGACCGCATCACGTCCGTTGACGACGTCAACGTCGGTGACTGGCAGTCGTTCACGAGGCAGATAGCGCTGCACGACGTCGGCGAGTCGGTCACGATCGGCTACGTGCGCGGCGGCACCGAACGCGAGACGCGCGCAGTGCTCGTCAAGAGGCCGGACGGCGAAGGTCCGTTCCTTGGCGTGCAGGCCTCCGTCGAACACATCCGTCCCGGGCCGCTCGCCGCGCTCTGGGAGAGCTTCACCTGGACCGGCCTGGTGTTCCTGGCCATCGCCGACTTCTTCCGGCCCGAGACCTTCAGGCAGTCGCTCGAGGGAGCGCGAAGCGTCGTCGGCATCACCGTCGAGGTCGCGCGCGCGGTGCGCAACGGACCCCTCGATTTCGCATGGATCGTGGCGCTGCTCTCGCTCTCGCTCGGAGCGATCAACCTCCTGCCGATCCCGCCGCTCGACGGGGGCAAGATCGCCGTCGAACTCGTCCAGAAGCTCACCAGACACCAGCTCAGCCGGCGGCTCTCATACTCGCTCAGCATCGTGGGCGCGATGCTGCTGTTCACGCTCATCGGCTACCTCGTATACGCTGACATCATGCGCTACGTCGTGAACGGCTAGCCCGCCCAGCGCGGGCCGGAGCGCTGCGGTCCGCTACGGTCAGGAGCCCATCGATGGATCAGCGTCGCGATTCGCGCCCGGTCATGGTCGGCGGCGTGCCGATCGGAGGACGTGCGCCGATCGTCGTGCAGTCGATGACGAACACCGACACGCGCGACGTCGACGCCACGGTCGCGCAGATCGAACGTCTCGCGGACGCCGGGTGCGAAGTCGTCAGGGTCGCGATCCCGCAGCGGGACGCGCTGGACGCGTTCGCCGAGGTCGCCGACGCCTCGCCCTTGCCCGTCGTCGCCGACGTTCACTTCGACCACACCCTCGCCATCGAGGCGGCGCGCCGGGGCGCGGCCAAGCTGCGCATCAATCCGGGGAACATCGGGTCGAACGAGA
This sequence comes from uncultured Eubacteriales bacterium, assembly GCA_964456615.1. GTDB lineage: Bacteria > Actinomycetota > Coriobacteriia > Anaerosomatales > CAVRZR01 > CAVRZR01. The sequence continues at coordinate 5,780 of CAYWCB010000022.1, forward strand.
AGGTCGACGCGGTCGTCGAGGCGGCGGCGGAGGCGGGCATCCCCATCCGTATCGGTGTGAACGCGGGCTCTCTCGCCGAGCAGTACCGGGACAAGGACTGGCCGCTCGCCGAGAAGCTCGTCGCGAGCGCGGTGGCGTTCTGCCGCCACTTCGAGTCGCGCGGCTTCGAGGACATCGTGGTCTCAGCGAAGGCCTCGAGCGTGACCTCGACCATCGCCGCGTACCGGCTGCTCTCCGAGCAGGTCCCGTATCCGCTCCACCTCGGCGTTACCGAGGCCGGCACCTCGCTCGCGGGAACCGTGAAGTCGTCGGTGGGGCTCGGCATCCTGCTCGCTGAGGGGCTCGGCGACACCATCCGCGTCTCGCTCACCGCCGACCCGGTCGATGAGGTCCTCGTCGCCTGGGAGATCCTGGCTTCGCTCGACCTGCGCCGCATCCATCCCGAACTCGTCTCTTGCCCGACGTGCGGCCGCTGCGAGATCGACCTCATCCCGATCGCCGAGGAGGTCGCCAGCCGGCTGCGCGAGGTCAAGACCCCGCTCAAGGTGGCGGTCATGGGATGCGTCGTGAACGGGCCGGGGGAGGCACGGGAAGCCGACATCGGGGTGGCTGCGGGCAAGGGCGTCGGACTGATCTTCGCGAAGGGCCAGCCGCTCAAGCGGGTCCCCGAGGGCGAGATCGTCGACGCGCTCTTCGAACAGATCGCGGCGATGGGCGCTGAAGGGTAGCGGCACAGGCCCACTCGCGTTCCACAAGCGAGGGGCGATACTCGCTCCGAGTGCTCTCGGGTATCCTTTCGAGCGAGGCTCGGCACGTCGTCCGACGCGCCGACACCGCCCCGCCCGGACTCGGACCGACCAACGGAGAGAGCATGCGAGTCGCCCTGCGCACGAGCAGCCTGTACGCGCCCACCTTGAAGGAGGTTCCCGCCGAGGCCGAGCTCGCGTCGCACCGGCTGCTGCTGCGCGCCGGCATGATCCGCAAGGTCACGGGCGGCATCTACAACTACCTCCCGCTCGGCTGGCGCTCGCTCGCCAAGATCGAGGACATCGTGCGTCAGGAGATGGACGGAATCGGCAGCCAGGAAATGATGATGCCGATCGTTCAGCCCGCCGAGATCTGGCAGCAGTCCGGCCGTTGGGACCTCTACGGACCCGAGCTCGCGCGCCTTAAAGACCGCCACGACCGCGACTTCTGCCTCGGACCGACGCACGAGGAGATCGTCACGACCCTCGTCCGCGGCGAGCTTCGCTCCTACCGCGACCTCCCTGTCTCCCTCTACCAGGTGCAGGTCAAATTCCGCGACGAGGTGCGCCCGCGTTTCGGGCTGCTCAGAGGCCGCGAGTTCATCATGAAGGACGCGTACTCCTTCCACGCGACGCAGGAATCCCTCCAGGAGCACTACGACGCGCAAGCGGCCGCGTACGGGCGCATCTGCGACCGCCTCGGTCTCGGCTGGCGCCCAGGCGAGGCCGACTCGGGTCAGATCGGCGGGAAGGTGACGACCGAGTTCATGGCGCTCGCCGAGAACGGCGAGGCCGAACTCGTCTACTGCGACTGTGGATGGGCGGCCAACGTCGACGCCGCGGAGACGGTCGTGCGCCGCTCGCCGGCCGCGACGGAGCCTCGGCCGATGGAGAAGGTGCACACCCCAGACGTCCGCACCATCGCCGAGGTTGCAGCATTCCTCGGCATCTCGGAGCACGACACCGTGAAGACGATGGCGGGCAAGGCGCCCGAGGGCGCGCTCGTCTTCTTTTGCGTGCCGGGCGATCGGGAACTCAACCCCGTGAAGGCCGACTGGGCCGTCCCGGGGATCGAGCTGCTCGACGAGGCGGACTTCGAGAAGTACGGCATACCCAAGGGCTCGCTCGGCCCCGTTTCGCCTCCCGAGGGCACCCACGTGATCGCGGACCGCTCGCTTGAAGGCGACGTCGCCTGGGCAGTCGGAGCCAACGAGGACGACTACCACCTCATCCGCGCGCAGCCGGGCCGTGACTTCGAGGTGGACGCCTGGGCCGACCTCGTCATCGCGCAACCCGGCGACGGCTGTCCGGCGTGCGGCGGGATCCTTCACGGTGCCCGCGGCATCGAGGTCAGCCAAGTCTTCCAGCTCGGCACACGCTACTCCGAGAAGATGGGCGCCACCTTCATGGCCGAGGACGGGAGTGAGCAGCCGTTCATCATGGGCTGCTACGGCGTGGGCATCTCGCGCTCGCTCGCCGCCGTCATCGAGCAGCACAACGACGAGGCCGGCATCGCCTGGCCGGTGACGGTGGCGCCGCTCGAGGTGGCGGTCCTGCCACTCGCCTCGGAAGGGGAGGCCGCCGAGGTCGCCGAGCGCATCTTCAACGAGCTCGCCGACGCCGGCGTCGAGGTCGTCATCGACGATCGCGACGAGCGCCCGGGCGTGAAGTTCGCAGACGCCGACCTCATCGGGTGGCCGTTCCAGGTCGTCGTGGGGCAACGCGGCCTTGCCGAAGGCGTCGTCGAGGTCAAGACGCGTGCGACGGGCGAGCGGGCGAAGGTCGCCGTCGAGGAGGCTGTGGCCCAGGTCGTCGCCGCAGTGGGCGATGCCAAGCGGGCGCTCGCCGCACGCACGCCGAGACCCGTGTAGAGCACTCGCGCAACCGCCACCGCGCCGCACCACGCTCGGCGCTGTCCCGCGCCACTTCGCATGCATTGACCCGCCTGCTCGCTGTGCTAGAATGCTCGGCGGTGTTCGACATCGGTTCCTGCGAGAAGTGGGTTGACCCCCGCTTCTTTTCGTCTGGAAGGAGGTAGGGACGCGATGCCCGCAACCGAGCTCATCGATAGACTCGAGCGCGCACTCGACGCCGAGGCGATAAGCCACGGCCTCGAACTCGTCGCCGTTGAGCAGGCCGGCGGCCGGCGCCAGCCGGTGATCCGCGTCCTTCTGGACCGCGAGGGTGGAATCGACATCGACACCATCGTCGAGTCGAACAGCTGGGTCTCCGAGATCATCGACGCCGACGAGGAACTCACCGGTCCCTACGTGCTCGAAGTCTCCTCACCAGGCATCGACAGGCCGCTTCGCAAGCCCGCGGACTTCGAGCGGTTCGTCGGCGAGACGGCGACCGTCAAGACACGCACGGTAGGTGGACGGGCGACGTTCACCGGCCGTATCGCATCCGCGGACGATCGCGGGATCGTGCTCGAGACCGACGACGGCGAGCACCGCATCGCATACGACGACATGTCAAAGGCACGCCTGAAGAGGATCGTCGACTTCGGCAGTGGAAGGAGAGCGCAGAACCGATGAGTTCCGAACTCATGGAGGCGCTGAAACAGCTCGCTCGCGAGAAGGGCATCGAAGAGCACTTCATGCTGGCCAGGCTCGAGGATGCCGTCGCTTCGGCATACAAGCGCAATCCCGACATCATGGACAAGATGGCCGACCCGGACAACGACCTGCGCGCATCGATCGACCGCGAGTCCGGCCGCATATACCTCTACGAGCAGTTCAGGGAGAACGACGACCCCGAGGCGCCTGTTGTGCGCGAGGTCGACATCACCCCGTCGGATGTGTCGCGCTTCGCCGCGCAGGCGGCCAAGAGCGTGATCACGAGCTCAATCCGCGACGCGGAGCGCGAGCGCATCTTCGAGGAGTACGCCGACCGGGTGGGAGAGAGCGTGACCGGCACCGTGCAGCAGTCGGAGAAGCGCTATACGCTCATCAAGATCCGCGACGGCGTCGAGGCGCTGCTCCCGATCGACGAGCAGCCGGGCAACGAGCGCTACGAGCACAACCAGCGGCTCAAGGCCTACATCACGGACGTCCGCAGGAACTCCGGCTCGGAACCCTCGATCGTCGTCTCGCGCACGCACCCCGGCCTCATCCGCCGCCTCTTCGAGCTCGAGGTGCCCGAGATCTACGACGGCATCGTGGAGATCAAGAACGTCGCCCGCGAGCCCGGCATGCGGAGCAAGGTCGCGGTCTCGAGCCGCGAGTCGGGACTCGACCCGGTGGGCGCCTGCGTCGGGCCAAAGGGCAGCCGCGTGCGCATGGTCGTCTCCGAGTTGCGCGGCGAGCGCATCGACGTCGTGCCGTGGTCCGACGAGCCGGCCGCCTATGTCGCCAACGCGCTCTCTCCCGCGAAGGTCTCCAACGTGCTCATCGACGAGGACACGCACACCGCGACCGTCGTCGTGCCCGACGACCAGCTCTCGCTCGCCATCGGCAAGGAGGGCCAGAACGCACGGCTCGCTGCGAAGCTCACGGGCTGGCGCATCGACATCAAGAGCTCCTCGCTCGCCGTAGAGAGCGGGCTGACACGACAGGTGGGCGCAGAGGCGGGCGCCGAGGAAGAGTTCGACGGCCGCTGCATATCCATGACCAGCACGGGTGTGAGGTGCAGGAACAAGGCCCGGCCCGGCAGCTACTACTGCGGCGTGCACGAGAAGGAGGCCGCCGACTCGTGACGAAGCTCCGCAAACCACCGGTGCGCACCTGCGTCGCGTGCAAGACGACCTCGAACAAGCGCGAGCTCGTCCGCATCGTCCGCACGCCGGAAGGCGACGTGCACGTGGATTCCACCGGCAAGGCGAACGGTCGCGGCGCCTACGTCTGTCTCGCCGAGGGGTGCCTAGACATGGCTCTTGCGAAGCGCCGATTCGACAGCGCTCTTCGTGTCAGTCTGAGAGAGGACGACCTGGACCGCCTGAGACGCGAGTTCGACACGGCGTGTGCCGACCGTCCCGACGCGACCCGTGCCGAAGCACGGCGGGGACGGTGAGCGCATGCCCGCGATGAGAGTGCACGAACTCGCCAAGGAGTTCGGGATGTCGTCAAAGGAGCTGCTCGAGAAGCTCCAGGAGATGAAGATCCCCGCGAAGAACCACGCGTCCACGCTCGTCGACGCCTACGTCGACAAGATCCGCAAGGCCCTCGGCCCGGAGATAGCCGAGCGGCAGGCCGCACTCCAGGAAGAGCGGCGCAAGAAGGAGGCCGAGGAGGCCGCCAAGCGCGCCGAGGAAGAGGCGCGGCTGAAGGCCGAAGAGGAGGCACGGCACAAAGCCGAGGAAGAGGAGCGCGCTCGCCGCGAAGCGGAGGAGCGTGCCATCCGCGAGGCCGAGGACGCCGTGGAGAAGGCGCTCAAGGAGGCCGAGGAGAAGGCGCTCAAGGAGGCTGAGGAGGCCGCCGAGCGCGCCCGCGAGGAGGCCGACGAGACCGCGCGACTCGAGAAGGAAGAAGAAGAGCGCTACCGTCAGATGGCCCGCGAGGCCGAGAAGCTCGAGAAGCAGAAGATCATAGAGGAGGCCCGCGCGCAGGTCGCCGCGGTCCAGGCCGAGGCCGCACGCAAGAAGAAGAAGCACAAGAAGCCCGGCACCGACCAGGACGAGGCCGAACACGCGGCAGTCACGCAGCTCGCTCCGGTCGTCTCCAAGACCGAGGGCGTCAGCGTCACCGAGGGCGTGACCGTCGGCGAATTGGCCGACGCGCTCGCGATCCCGCCCACGGAGATCATCAAGCGCCTCATGCTGCTCGGCATGCCGCTCACGGTCAATCAGCCGATGATGAAGGACGTTATCGAGGTCATCGCCGACGACTTGGACGTGTCCGTCGAGGTCGTCTCCGCCGAGGAAGAGGCAGCGGCGTGCGTCTTCGAGGACGCGCCCGAGGACCTCAAGCCACGGCCGCCGGTCGTCACCGTGATGGGCCACGTCGATCACGGAAAAACCTCGCTTCTGGACGCGATCCGCGAGACCGGCGTGGCGGCCACCGAGGCAGGCGGCATCACCCAGCACATCGGTGCGTCGGTCGTGCGCCACGACGGGAAGCAGATCACCTTCATAGACACCCCTGGCCACGAGGCGTTCACCGCCATGCGTGCACGCGGGGCGAACCTCACCGACGTGGCCGTGCTCGTGGTCGCAGCCGACGACGGCGTCATGCCCCAGACGATCGAGGCGATCCACCACGCCCGTGCGGCCGGCGTGCCGATCATCGTGGCCGTGAACAAGATCGACAAGGACGGCTCGAACCCCGAGCAGGTGCGCCAGATGCTGACCGAGCACGAGATCGTCCCCGAGGAGTGGGGCGGCTCGAACATCTTCGTGAACGTGAGCGCGAAGAAGCGCATCAACATCGACGAATTGCTCGAGATGATCCTCTTGCAGGCCGACGTGCTCGAGCTCAAGGCGAACCCCGATGCGTGCGCATCGGGCGTCGTCGTCGAGGCCAAGCTCGACAAGGGCCGCGGCCCTGTCGCCACGGTGCTCGTCCAGCGCGGCACGCTCAAGGTGGGCGATCCCATCGTGGCCGGCACCGCTCACGGACGCGTCCGCGCTCTCGTGGACCCGATGAGCAGGGGTGTCAAGGAGGCGCTCCCGGCAGATCCCGTCGAAGTCCTCGGGCTTTCGAGCGTACCGTCGGCGGGAGATGACTTCCGCGTCTTCGAGGACGAGCGTGACGCTCGCGACCTCGCCGAGGACCGTGCCCTCAAGCAGCGTGTCCTCGAGAGGGAGAAGAAGACCCATGTCTCGCTCGAAGACCTCTTCGCCCGCATCTCCGAGGGCGAGCTCAAGGAGCTCAACCTCGTCGTCAAGGCGGACGTGGACGGCTCGATCGAGGCCCTGAAAGACGCGCTCGAGAAGATGGACCAGTCCGAGGTCCGCCTCAACGTCATCCACTCGGGGGTGGGCGCGATCTCGGAGAGCGATGTCATGCTCGCCGACGCCAGCGACGCGATCGTCATCGGCTTCAACGTACGTCCGCAGCCCAAGGCCAAGTCGCTCGCCGAGACCGAGAAGGTCGACGTCCGGCTCTATCGCGTCATCTACCAGGCCATCGAGGACATCAACGCCGCGCGCGTGGGCATGCTCGCCCCCGAGTTCGTCGAAGAGGACACAGCTCGCGTCGAGGTGCGCGAGCTCTTCCGCGTGCCCAAGGTCGGGGTCGTGGCGGGCTGCTACGTGCAGGAGGGCGAGGTCAGCCGCGAGGACAGGGCGCGCGTCGTGCGGGACGGCACCGTCGTCTACGAAGGCTCGCTCCACTCGCTCAGACGCTTCAAGGACGACGTGAAGTCGGTGAAGGCCAGCTACGAGTGCGGCATCGGGCTCGAGGGCTTCCAAGACATACACCAGGGCGACATCATCGAAGCGTACAAGGTCGTCGAAGTCGCCCGAGAAGCATAGGGGGCTCGCGCGGTGAAGCAGACCCCGCGAACACGCAAGGTCAACGAGACCGTGCGCGAGGCCATCGCATCGATTCTCATCGACGAGATCTCCGACCCGCGACTGGACTTCGTCACCGTCACAGGCGCCGAGGTGAGCCCCGACTTCTCAGTGGCTGCGGTATACGTGACCGCGCACGGGGACGAATCCCGCTACGAAGAGGTGCTCGCCGGTCTCGAATCGGCGAAGGGCCGCATCCGATCGCTGCTCGGCAGGCGCGTGAAGACCCGTCTCACACCCGAGCTGCGCTTCGCCATAGATACGAGCGTGGACGAGGGCATGCGCATCTCCGAGGCGCTCAAGGACGTCCCGCCGTCGCTGCTGCTGGAGCGCGATGACTCCGGGGAGGCGCCCGACGCCGAGGGCGGAGACTAGGCGTGCTCTACCACCGGGCTGCCGTGAGGCTTCGCCACGCGGAATCGGTCGTCGTGTGCGCGCATGTCCATCCCGACGGCGATGCTGTGGGAAGCGTGCTCGCCGCGACCTTGGCGCTTCGCCACGCCGGGATCGCCGCCATCCCCACACTCGCAGACGCCGCACCCGCGCCCGCCACCTACTCCTTCCTGCCGGGATTTGCGCTCTTCACGCCCGTGAGCGAGCTGGAACCACCGGATGCGTTCCTCGCGCTCGACGCTCCCACGCTCGAAAGACTCGGGTTGGCCGCCGAGATGGCCGCTTCGGCCGAGACACTCGTCGTGATGGATCACCATCCCGAGGCGGAGGAGTTCGGCACGGTGAACATCCTCGATCAGACGATCGCCTCGACGGGCCAGATGGTCTGGAGGCTCGTGCGGTCGCTCGAGATAGAACCGACGCCCGAGATCGCGCTGTGCTGCTACGTCGCGCTCCAGACCGACACCGGTCGCTTCCAGTACTCGAACACCACGCCTCTGGCCTTCCAAGACGCCGCCGAGATGCTCGAGGCGGGCGCCGACCCGACCGAGGCGAGCCGCCTCGTCTACGAGTCGCGCACGAAGGCTTCCATCGCGCTGGAGGGGTGTGCGCTCTCGCGCATCACGCTCGCCAACGGTGGGCGAGTGGCGTACTCGTGGGTCGACGACGGCGATTTCGCGAGCACCGGCGCCAAGCCGGGCGACGCGGAGCGCCTCATCGACGCCGTCCGCACGCTCGGGGGCATCGACGTCGCCGTGCTCTTCCGTCTCCGTGACAAGGAGATCCGCGTGAACCTCCGCGCGAAAGGCGCCTACGACGTCGGCGCGGTGGCCCGCGAATTCGGCGGGGGAGGGCACAAGGCCGCCGCGGGGTTCACCGGCCCTGCTCCGCTCGAAGACCTGCTCCCGAGACTCCTCTCGTTGCTGCCCGGAGGCGACGGGGCGTGAGCCGCAGGCGGGTCGCCACCGGACTCGTGGGGATCCTGCCGGTGGACAAGCCCGCCGGCATGACGAGCCATGACGTCGTCGGTGTCGTGCGCCGCTCCACCGGCGAGCAGCGCGTCGGGCACGCGGGGACCCTCGATCCGCTCGCGACCGGGCTGCTCGTGGTGCTCGTCGGTCCGGCCACGCGTCTCGCACCGTGGCTCTCGGCAGCCGAGAAGACCTACGTCGCCCGCATCGTGTTCGGCACCCGGACCGACACCGACGACGCCGAGGGTGAGGTCGTGGCGACCGCTGAGGTGCCGACGGCCCTCACCGACGCCGCGTTCGCCGCTGAGCGCGTCAGGGCGCTTGAGCGCGAGCACGTCCAGGTCCCGCCAGCCTACTCGGCGCTCAAGGTCGATGGCCGCGTCGCACACCGGGCCGCGCGCGCCGGCGAGCCGCTCGATCTCGAACCACGCCGGGTGCGCGTCTCGCGCGCGGCGTTGCTCGACATCGAACCCGGTCCGCCGCTCGCATGGGACGTGGAGCTCACTGTCTCGAAAGGGACGTACGTGCGCGCGCTCGCGCGCGACCTCGGGCACGAGCTCGAGACCGAAGCACACCTCGCAGCGCTTCGCCGGACGCGCAGCGGGACGCTCACGCTCGCCGATGCACGCGCCCTGGCCGAGGTGGAGCAGGCCGGCGGGGCGGTCGAGCATCTGTTCGCCGACCCGGTCCGCGCGCTCGGACTCGACGCCATCGCCGTCGACGCGACGACTGCAGCCCGGGTCACGAACGGAGTAGCTCTCTCGACGGACGACATCGGGGTCTCGCTACCGCCTTCCGGCACCTTCGTCTCGGTGATCCACGACGGCTCCCTTCTCGCCCTGTATGAGTCCGACGGCAGCCGGTTGTATGCTGCCGTCGTGCTACCGAAGGGACGTTCATGACCGCGCGGGTCCTGGAGTGGGAGTCCGGTGCGCTCGACGTGGGCCGCGCCGCGGTCGCCGTCGGGGTCTTCGACGGCGTGCACGTCGGCCATCAGGCCCTCATCTCCGATGCCGTCACGCGCGCCGCGATACTCGGCGTCCGCTCCTGCGTCCTTACCTTCGACCGGGACCCCGACCAGGTCGTCACCCCCGAGGCCGCGGCGCCGCAGTTGCTCATGCTGGAGGACAAGCTCGCCGCAATCGAGGGCCTCGGCGTCGAGACGATCGTCGTCGTCCCCTTCTGCCGGCTCGTCGCGGAGATGGTGCCCGAGCGTTTCGTCTCCGACGTGCTCGCCGACGCGCTGGAGCCGGTCGAGGTGCTCGTCGGACAGGACTTCAGGTTCGGCCGCGGGGCATCCGGGACGGTCGCGACGCTCGAGCACTACGGCGCCGATCACGGCTTCGCGGTGGTCGCGCACGAGCTGGTGTGCGCGGGAGGCGAGCCGGTGACCTCGACGCGCATCCGCCGCCTCGTGGCTTCGGGCGACATCGAGGCGGCGAACGAGCTCCTCGGCAGGCCGCACCGCATCCGCGGGACCGTCGTCCATGGCAGAGCGGCCGGACACGACCTGGGCACACCCACGGCGAACATGACTCCCGTCGTACACTCGGCGCTCCCGGCCGACGGCGTGTACGCCGGTTCGGCCT
>CAYWCB010000023.1:0-15916 GCA_964456615.1 uncultured Eubacteriales bacterium
ACGCGCAGTCACTCAGACGCGCATACGACTGGACAATCAGGAAGGTCAAGAACGCGCAGTCACTCAGACGCGCATACGACTGGACAATCAGGAAGGTCAAGAACGCGCAGTCACTCAGACGCGCATACGACTGGACAATCAGGAAGGTCAAGAACGCATGGCGTAGATTGCGCGCACCGCGCAGGCTCCTTCGAGCTGTTGTCTCGACACGTGCGGACATCGTCCAGTCCGTGGATCTGCCAGCACTGCGGTGTGCGGCGCTCGCAGCTCGTCAGATGGGCGCCGTGCTGTCCTTCGACAGCCACGAGATGTGGACCGGCTTCGTCGAGAATCCCGAGATGCGACTTCGCAGGTTTGGCAGATGTCGCTTGCTTGCCATGGAACGTAAGTATGCACCAAGAGCTGATGTCGTCTTCGTCGTGAGCGATGAGATGGGACGCAGAATGAAGGCACGCTACGGCCTCAAGTCGGTCGTGACCGTGCTGAACTCTCCTCATGGGCATGCTGTGAGCTGCTCGCCAACGAGAACCCCTGTCAGGCTCGTCTTCCATGGATCGCTCGCGACTACGAAGAACGTCGAAGGAGTCATACTCGCGATGTCCCATCTCAGGGGGAGGGCGACGCTGGACGTTCACGGAGCGGCGCTCACCCTGGGGGAAGAGCAGCTCCAAGAGCTCGTCCGCCAGAACGGCCTTCGGGACACGGTTCGAATCTGCGGCCGCTTTGAGTACGGAGATGTCCGTGCGATTCTGGCCGACTACGATGTCGGCGTGTATGCGGCGAAGCAGATTGAAGAGAACTTCGCGATCTCGCTGCCGAACAAGTTGTTCGACTGCATCTGTGCTGGACTTGCTGTCGCGATGAGCGATCTTCCTGCAATCCGCGAAGTGATTGAAGGGACGGGCTGTGGAATATGTGTTGACCCCACTTCCCCTCAGACGATTGCGGATGCGCTCGGTCCGCTCGTCGATGACATCGAGCGAATCGACAGCATGAAGCAGCGTGCGGTAGAGGTAGCACCTCTATACGAGTGGGAAACGCAGGCCTACAAGATCATCCGGGCGTTCCGGAGGCTACTGTCTTGAACACCTCTCCCGAACAGGAGGCGCATCCCGATCGACTCAGAGTCCTGATCGTACCTAGCTGGTATCCGCAGCCGTCGAGCCCTCATCACGGGCTGTTCATCCAACAGCAGGCTGAGGCGCTGTCGCTTGCCTGCGACGTCGCAGTCCTTCACGTGGGACTAGGGGGAGCCACCCCGCGAGTGGTGATTGGACGGGAGGGTAGCCTAACGGTCGCGCGGACGGCGGTGCAATTGCCGCATGAACCCAAGACCCGGTTCCAGCACCTTCGAGTGCTGTACGGTCTCACGCTCGCATACCGCAGCGCTTGTCTCAGGGGCTTTGAGGCACTGAGCACAGAGTGGGGAACGCCGGACATAGTGCATGGACACGCCTCCATTCCTGGCGCGTTGGGGTCACAAGTGATCGCCCGACGTGCACGCGTGCCATACGTTGTCACCGAACACCAAGCCGAGTTCTTGTTGGAAAGCCCGGGATTCTCGAGCGCTGGCGGGCGCCTTGTGCCACGGTTGACGAGGAACGCGATGCTGGGAGCGTCAGCGATGATCGCGGTGAGCACGCACCTCGCAGAGGCGCTGGCTGCTGGCGGCTATTCCCTGCGACCTGTCGTCGTCCCCAACATCGTGCCAGACGTCGAACGGCCTCCGTTGCCGACTCCGGCGCAGCCCCCAAGGATTCTGCACGTGTCACTTCTCCGCTCCTACGAGAAGAACATCCCGATGCTTCTTGAGGCGGTGCGCATGGTGGATGAACGCGGGCACCAGTTCCTACTGAGGTTCGTGGGCGACGGACCGGACGGTCATGCACTCGAGTCACTTGCGGGAGACATGGGGCTTCTCGGCAGGTGTGTAGAGTTCGTTGGGGCCAAGAGTCCCGCTCAGGTGTACTCGGGATTCGCCTCGTCGAGCTTCTCGGTTGTCAGCAGCCGATATGAGACGTTCTGTATGGCCGCCGCCGAGTCGCTGGCAGCAGGTCGGCCAGTGGTTTGCACACGGTGCGGAGGCCCTGAGGACTTCATTGACGAAAGCGTTGGGCTGCTGGTGGACAACGACGATCCAGGAGCCATGGCGGAGGGCATCGTCCATATGCTGGGCCGCTATGGGGAGTTCGATCCAAGGAGACTTCGGCAGCATGCTCGCGAGAGGTTCTCCGCGGAGGTGGTCGTGCAGCAGCTCCTTGAGCTGTATCGTGGAGTCATCGACGCGACTGAGTAAGTAGGGACGGCGAGCCATGTGTAGTTCGGGAAGCGCCACCGCACCGCGCTTCTCGGTCGTTGTGCCCGCCTACAATGCGGATGACACACTTGGTGAGACGCTGGACGCGGTCTCAAGTCAGGTGTACGACCTGTGGGAGTGCATCGTGGTAGACGATGGCTCGACGGACGACACGCTGGAGATCGCGCAGTCGTACGCGCGGCGGGATTCGCGTTTCCGGGTGATATCCCAAGAGAATCGAGGCACGGGTGGTGCATACAACTCTGGTGTCAGTGACGCCGCCGGGGCCTGGATCGGCATCTGCTCTGCAGATGACATCCTCCTGCCGCAACATCTGAAGGTTATGGCTCGCACGACTGACGCTCATCCAGACTGCGACATTCTCTCGTGCAACGGCTACTACCTGCGACCGAACGGGTCTCGTGTGCTCGTCTATGCTGGCGACAGCGGGCGAACGTCGCGCTCCTGGTCGCTGGAGGAGGTCCTAGAGAAGTGCTTCTTCAGCGTGGGCGCCTGCTATCGCAGAGTCCTCTTTGACTCGATGGGTGGCTACTCGGAGCAGGTCTATGGTGAGGACTACGATTTCTGGCTACGTGCCATGGCTGCCGGCGCCAGGCACCTCTACATACCCGATGTCCTGGCCGTGCATCGAGTCTCTGTTGCTCAGAAGTCGGCGAACGTGATCCGCGCGTACGAATCGGATATCCAGTCCATCGCTGGTGTTCTGATGTCAGGGGCACTGTCGCGTGAGTCGAGGCGAGCCGCGAAGGCTGGAATCAGAATGCGAAGGAGGCTGATTGCGAAGGAGCGGCTGCACTCGCTCCGTACCCGAGTACGATCGCTTGTGGGCGCTGGGTGAACGTGAGGAAGTCAGCTGGACGCAACTGGAGCAGTGCCCCAGGCTGCGCCGTCTTGCATGCGGCGGACTGCCAGCGACACGTCGGCTACGGGCGCACACTCTGGCGGTCAGCATCAACTGCAGGGGGATCGCAAGACACCTCACAATCGAGCGAAGCGGCTGCTACAAGCCGGACTGTGCCCCTGTGGCGATAGTCCTCAGCGGTTCTTCTGGGGAGCCAGCAGCAGCACGCTAGCGGAGCAGGTTGATGCCGTTGCGATCGCATCAACGGAGGGCGCTCGTCAAGACCTCACGGGAAGACCCACGTGGGGCGTGGCGGTAGAATGCGATTGCCGCAGGCAGCGAACGCACTCGCAGGAGGATGAATGGAGCGTTCTGCATCGTGAGCAACGGACTGTTCGAAGGCAAACGCATACTCGTCACCGGAGGCACCGGCTCGCTCGGCCAGGTGCTTGTCCGCCGGCTCATGTCCGGCAGCGAGGGGCTTCCCGAGAGCGTCACCGTCTTCTCGCGCGACGAAGCCAAGCAGCACTACATGCGCGTGGACTTCATGCACAGGCATGCGGCCACCGACGAGGTCATCTGGGAGAACTGCCGCCAGCGGCTGAAGTTCGTGATCGGTGACGTGCGGGACTACTCGAGCGTTCTTCGTGTGGCGCGAAACGCCGACATCATCTTCGGCGCGGCGGCGCTCAAGCAGGTCCCGAGCTGCGAGTACTTCCCGTGGGAGGCCGTTCGCACGAACATCGAGGGCGCCGAGAACCTCGTGCGGGCCATCGGCCAGAACGACCTCTCGGTCGAGACGGTGATGGGCATCTCCACGGACAAGGCATGCAAGCCGGTCAACGTCATGGGGATGACCAAGGCCATCCAGGAGCGCGTCTACGTCGAGGGCAACATCCGCGCCCCCCAGACGCGATTCATCTGCGCGCGCTACGGCAACGTGCTCGCCTCCCGCGGCTCGGTCGTGCCGCTCTTCCTCGACCAGATCGCCAAGGGCGGTCCGGTAACGATCACGACGCCCGAGATGACCCGCTTCCTCCTCACGCTCGACGACGCCGTGGACATCATCCTCGCAGCGATGCGCTCGGCCGAGCCCGGCGAGACCTACGTCCCTCAGTGCCCGAGCGCGAAGATGACCGACCTCGCGAAGTACCTCATCGGCGACAAAGACATCGAGATGGTCGTGACCGGCATCCGGCCCGGCGAGAAGATCCACGAGATCCTGCTCTCCGAGGAGGAGGCCACCCGCACGGTGTTCGGCCACGAGGGCTACTACGCTCTCCGGCCGATGCTCCCCGAGCTCTCGGATCCGGTCGAGAAGCCCGCGCTGGTGGGGGAGTACAGCTCGGCGAACGCGCTCATGGGCCATGTCGAGTTGGCGGGGTTTCTCGAGGCGAGGATCCCCGAAGTCATCGGCGAACTGTTCCTGGAGTCGTAGTCAGCGCGCGGCGCTTTCGAGAATCGAACGGCTCCACTCGACGAACCGCTCGGCCTGGTCGCACATCTTCTTGGCGTTCTCTGGGCTGAGAGGCTCTCCGGAGTACTCCACGTCGTTCTTCGCCTGCAGGAGACCGACGATTTGTTGCTGTTGTTTCGACGGAAGCTTGCCATCGAGCGATGTTCGCAGCAGTGCAACCACCTGACGGTGGTCGGGTCCGGCATTGACACTTCCCAGACGCCAGATCGTCACGGCGTCAGCGGCCGAGATGCCAGCGTGAACCGCGGAGAGCCCGCACGATGAGAACCTGCCCGCGTCCAGATTCGCACGCGCCGAGCGGGCGAACTCGTCAGCCTTCCCCAAGTAGCGTTTCGCCTGGCTTCGGGGAACGGCCTTGCACGGCGTGACCATCGCCATCAAGCCCCCACTCGTCGACGCCGAGTCCGTGAAGGATGATGCCGGTGGATGCCAACTCCGTCCTAAACCCGCTCTGACCCCACCCAAGACCGCGTGACGCGTCGGCACGGCTGTAGACCATGAGCGAGAGTGGAGACGCGTACTTCGCCGCGTACCAATCCCACTTCTTGAGGCTCTTCTCCTCGAGCAACTGCCTGCGCCGAGAGTCAACAGCAAGTGCGAAGACGTCTATGTCGCTGTCTTCTTCCTGTCCTCCCCACGCGTAACTTCCGAAGAGTACGAGTGACTGACTGTGCTCCGCGAAGTCGGCGATGAGGTCGTTGCGGAGCTCCTCGATGATCCCCGTCTCAGCCTCTACCGCGGGAATGACCATCTCGCGCACGTACACGTTCGCGGGGTCGAGGGCGTACGCGTGTGCCCGACCGACCGGCCGTCGAATGACCATCCTCATCGATTCGAGGTCCCGAAGGACGGTGCCGGCGGCCGTGTGGCTGATGCCGGCGCAGGCTGCCACCCATCGCACGCTCATCGAGCCCGATCCGAGTGCGAGTGCCCTGAGCACCTTCGCCCGTGCAGGTGTCGCGTAGACATCCTCGATTGTGTACGTGGTCTTCATGGCAATGGATAGTAGGCTTGCTACGTGAGAAAGTAAACTTGCCAAGCCCGCAGAGGAACCGAACCGGCGGGCGGTCGGGCTTTTCGCCAGATGTCCGCGGGTCTGCCTCGCCGGAGTGACACTCCTAGGCGACTGCGGCGAGCTTCTCGATCCGCCTCGCGGGCTTGGCGCGTGCGAGGTCGTGGGCGGCCTGCAGGTTGACCCAGAACTCCGGGGTCGTGCCCAGCGCTTGCGAGAGCAGCCATGCGGTCTCGGGAGTGATGCCCCTCTTGCCCCGCACGAGCTCGTTGATCCGCTGCACGGGGACTCCGATGTGTGCGGCGAGCGCCACCTGGGACACACCCAGTGGCACGAGGAACTCTTGGCTCAGGACTACGCCGGGATGCGTCGGTATGCGGTTCTCGGGCTTCATCGCACTGCTCCTACGTGTGGTAGTCGATGACCTGGACGTTGTGGGCGTCTGACGCACGGTCTCCGAACGAGACGATCAACGGCAGCCCTTCTCACGTCAGAGCATACACGCTATCACGGTAACCGTGCAAACATGTATGCCCCAGCGGCGGAATGCGGGCAGCGTGGCTACAGCCGGTGATGCGATGTGCAGTATGCTGTCTGCTGTTCGCAACGGTGGGCGACGTTCCCGCGCATCGCGAATGGTACGCGCTAGGTCTTACCGGAACCTTCCCTGGAGTTGCCGCATGACCAAGGTCTTGACCCTCCTCGGCACGCGCCCCGAGATCATCCGGCTCTCGCGTGTGATCGAGCTCCTCGACGAGATGTGCGACCACATGCTCGTCCACACGGGGCAGAACTACGACGAGCGGCTCTCGGGCGTGTTCTTCCGCGAGCTGGAGCTCCGCGACCCGGATGTGTACATGGGCGTTCGCGGCGCCGGCTTCGCCGACCAGATCGGGCAGATCCTCGCCAAGACCGAGGAGATCCTCCTCTCCGAGAAGCCCGACACAGTCCTCATTCTCGGCGACACGAACACTGGCGTCGCCGCCTTCGTCGCCAAGCGCATGGGCTTCAGGGTCTGCCACATGGAGGCGGGCAACCGCTGCTACGACGACCGGGTGCCCGAGGAGGTCAACAGGCGCGTCATCGACCACTGCAGCTCGGTGCTCATGCCCTACACCTACCGCAGCGCCGAGAACCTCGTTCGCGAGGGCATCGAGCGCCGTCGGGTCTATGTCACGGGCAACCCCATCAAAGAGGTGCTCGACCACTACGCCGCGAAGGTCGACGCCGCCGACCCGTTCACCGAGTTCGGCGTCGAGCCCGGCAGGTACTTCCTCATGACGGCGCACCGCGCAGAGACGGTCGACGTCCCCGAGCGCCTCACCTCTCTCATCCAGGCGCTCAACGACACGATCGCCAAGTACGACATGCCGATCCTCGCGTCCCTGCACCCCCGCACTGCGGACAAGATGCGCACGTTCGGCGTGGCCGCGGGCAAGATCGGCTTCGTCCCGCCTCTCGGGCTCTTCGATTTCGTGCGCCTCGAGAAGGACGCCTTTTGCGTGCTCTCGGATAGCGGCACCGTGCAGGAGGAGTGCTGCATCTTCGGCGTCCCCACCGTCACCATGCGCGACGTCACCGAGCGTCCCGAAACCGTCGAGTGCGGCAGCAACGTCCTCGCGGGCGTGGAAGGCGAGCGCATCCTGCCCGCGATCGACCTTGCGGTGCGCTCGAAGGGCACGTGGACGCCACCCGCCGAGTACCTCGCCGACAACGTCTCGGACACGGTCGCGAGGATCGTCCTGGGGATCGCGTGAGCGTCTCGCGCGTACTCGTCGTCGGCGCGAGCGGCATGCTCGGCCACGAGGCCATCCGGGTCCTCGCCCCGGACTTCGAGGTGTGGGGCGCGTGCAGGGATCCGAGAGCGCTGCCGGACCTGGGCGTGCCGCGCGAGCGCATCCTCGCCGGACCCGACGCCACCGATCCGGACGCGGCGTACGCGCTTCTAGACAAGGTGCGACCCGACCTCGTGCTGAACGCGGTCGGCATCGTCAAGCAGCTGTCCGAAGCAAAGGCAGCCATCCCCTCCATCCAGGTGAACAGCCTCTGGCCGCACGTGCTCGCGGATGCGTGCGCGCGAAGCGGCGCGCGCATGGTGCACGTGAGCACGGACTGCGTGTTCTCGGGATCGCGGGGCATGTATCGCGAGGAAGACGCGCCCGACGCGTTCGACCTCTATGGGCGCTCGAAGCTGCTTGGCGAGGTCACCGACTGGGAGCACGTCTTCACGCTCCGCACCTCGATCATCGGCTGGCAGGTCGGCGCGCCCACCGGGCTGGCGGGCTGGTTCGCGGCGCACCGGCACGAGCCGCTGCAGGGGTACGCGAGGTCGGTGTTCAGCGGGCTCACCACGCGAGCGCTCACCGAGGTGGTGCGCGACGTCGTCATGCCGGACGAGTCCCTCACCGGTCTTTGGCACGTCTCGGCGGAGCCCATCGACAAGTACACCCTGCTCACGAAGCTCGCCGGCTTCCTCGGCTGGGACGTCGAGGTCACCCCCGTGGACGAACCCGTCATAGACCGCTCGCTCGACAGCACGCGCTTCCGAGAGCGCACGGGATGGACGCCGCCGAGCTGGGACGAGATGCTGACGGCGCTTGCCGGGGACTACGGGGTCCACTGACGGTAGGGAGCCGGATCCGCCGGTGGTCGGGGCGCCTCGCGCTGCGAGCCGTAAGCACCCGGGGAGTCTAGCTCCCTCTCAGCTTCCTTGAGCTCCGGTGGAGCGCACTTCGGCAATCAGCTGGCTCTCGAAGAGCCGCTGATATGAACCCGCCCTCGCCATCAGCTCTTCGTGCGTGCCCCGTTCGGTGACGCGGCCTTCCTCGATCACCAGGAGCTGGTCTGCCTGGATGACGGTGGCAAGCCGGTGTGCGATGACGATGATCGTCTTCTCGCCGTGCAGTTCGTGCAGTGCCTGCTGTATGTAGCTCTCCGACTCCGAGTCGAGCGCGCTCGTCGGCTCGTCGAGGATCAGGATCGATGCGTCTTCGAGGAGGACGCGCGCCAAGGCGATCCGCTGCCGCTCCCCACCCGATAGCCTCACTCCGCGGTCGCCGATGGTGGTCTCGAGTCCCTTCGGCAGCCGGTAGACGAATGTCGCATACGCGCGCTCGAGTGCATGACGAATCTGTTCCTCTGATGCGTCGAAGCCCAACCCGTACGTGAGATTCTCGCGAACGGTGTCGTTGAAGAGCATGGCGGTTTGGGTGAGATAGCCGATGCCGCGCCTGAGCGTGCCGACATCGAACTGTTTCACATCGATGCCATCGAACGTGATCGAACCGCTCGTGGCGTCATGGAGCCGTGGCAGGAGCTCGACGAGCGTTGATTTGCCGGCACCAGAGCGGCCCACGAGGGCGGTGAGGGAACCGGCCGGGATGGTCAGCGTGACTCCTCTGAGCACCGGCATGCTTGCTGTGGCGTCGGCCTCGCCCCGTCCCCTCTCGTCCCGGTAGGCAAAGGTCACGTCATCCAGGGCTATCTCGTGCTCGAGCCCCTCGAAGCGGACCGGACCGCGGTGGATGGTGTTGGCCGCGAGGGCGTCATCGGTTGCTTCCTTCATGACGAGGAGCCCCGCGACGTTGGCCGAGATGGCCTGTCGCCCTGCATTGAACTCCTTTACCTTGGCGTTCAGGCGATTGAGGATGAAGAGGACAAGCCCTAGCTGCGCAAGCGTCATTCCGAGCTCGGCAATTCCGATGTAGAGGGTCACGAACACCGACAACATGAGCAGTGGATCGGCCGTCACCTCGATGTTCGCGCCGAGGCGTGCTTGCTTGATGCTCAGGATGCGGCCGCCCTCCGATAGGTCGAAGACCCGTCGGGACTCCACGCGTGTCTGATCTCTCAACTTGACGAGGCGCATCATGTCGAAGCGCTCGACTATCTTCACGGCCAGCTCCTGGCTGATTCGCGCTGCCTGCATGCCGAATACACCGGTTCTCTTGATGCTCGTCCGCACAGCCCAAGACACGAGCAGCGCAAACCCTAGCGTCACGAGACTGAGGGGAACCGAGAGCGCGAAGAGAATCGCCACGTATACGAGCATCAGCAGCACGACGGAGAGCTGCTTGAGCACTGCCAGCACGGCTAGCCCCGCGTTCATGGTCTGAGTGACGATGATTCCGGCGAGCTCGCCGACCGGGTGACGCGAGAAGTACTCGGGGTCGGCATCGAACATCGCGTCCAGAGCGGTCATCCTCAGGCGGACGGCGATTCGGCCTGCGACAACCGCCCCGTACCAGGCGTTGAGGTAGAAGACCACCTGCCGCAAGAGGATCGGTATGAAGGCCAGGGCCAGGAGGACGGGCAGCGTCTCCGGCAGCCCGACTAGGTCCATCACTCTCGCAATACTCGTCCAGATGAAGCCCGAACCCTGCATGATCGCCGTCTCGCCGCTCTCCGCGTACTGGAGAATGGGGAGCAGTAGGGAGAGCCCGATGCCTTCGAAGATGGCGAACAGCACCGCAAGGCAGACGAGCCCCAGAATCTCGCTTGACCTGACATCAACGATGGCGAGCATCCGCCTGATGGCGTTGATGCGGAGGTACTCGCCTAGGAACCTCGAGATTCGCTTGAGCACTTGCCTGTCCCGTCTCGGTCTGCACGGCACGGCGCGGAGGATCCGCTTCTGATCGGCGGGCGTGCCAAGTATGACTGTCTTCGGCAGGTTGTGTCCGCCAGGCGGCCACATCGACCCATCAGATACCGTCCCGTTTGGTGCCTGTCGAATCGCCAGATGGGCTCGCGTCTCTTCGCGGGAGATAGACCGATGGATAGACGCACCGGAACTCGAGGTGTCATTCTCAAGGGGCTCAACCCCCCTTTAACGGTTGATGGGACGTGTTGCGCTCGTCGTAGGACCGTTTCGATTTCTTGTGGAGGTTCCTCGATCGTGTCTCTGAAGGTCCTCGTCATCCCGAGCTGGTATCCCAGCGACGAGCATCCGACGGCAGGGGTCTTCATCCAACAGCAGGTCCGTGCGCTCCGGCAGCACGCCGACGTGGCGGTCCTGTACGTCCGGACGGGACCCGAGGCCTTCGGGACGCATCTGAGCCATGAGGACGGGGTCGCCGTTGCCCGCGCGGTCGTCGAGACTGCGCCGCTGCCCGCGTCGGCGTCAGGCCGGGTTCGCGCGCTCCCCGCCAGCATCCGAAGCCGTCTCCTCCACTACCCCGCGGTGGGCCTCGCGGCCTTCGAGCAGCTGTGCGAGACGTGGGGCCATCCCGACATCGTCCATGTACAGGCCCTCTTTCCCGCGGCGCTCATCGCGCGGGCGACAAAGCGGAAGCACGGCATCCCGTACGTCGTGACCGAGCATTCGGAGGAGTACCTGCCGTCGAGCGAGCTTCGGCTCGTGAAGAGGCCGGGAGCCGTGCCGCTCGTGCTGCGACCGCTCGCACGGGGCGCGTCCCGAACCATCGCAGTGAGCCGCTTCCTGGCCGACCGGCTCGTCGAGCTTGGGCTTGCCGTTGACCCGGTGGTGATCCCCAACGTCGTGCCGGTGGTCTCGCCCGCACCCATGCCGCTCGGCGCTCCTCACGCGATCGCGCACGTCTCCATCATGGGTCCGGCGAAGAACCTGGACGGGCTTCTCCGTGCTGTCGATCGACTCCGCGGTCGCCGTTCCGACTTCACGCTGAGACTCGTCGGCGACGGGCAGTGCCGAGAGGAACTCGAGCGGCTTTCCGGGTCGCTGGGCCTCGGTGAGGTGGTCGAGTTCACGGGAACCATGAGACCGGAGGAAGTGCAGGGCGTGTTCGCGTCCTCGGCGTTCACCGTGATAAGCAGTACGCATGAGACGTTCTCGGTCGTGGCTGCCGAGTCGCTGATGTCCGGACGGCCCGTGCTGTCGACGAGGTGCGGGGGTCCCGAGGAGTACCTCACGTCCGATGTCGGACGGCTGATCGACGCGGGCAGCGTAGATGCACTCGTGGAAGGACTCGACTGGATGCTCGACCACTTCGCCGATTTCGACCCCGAGGCGTTGCACGCCTACGCGCGCGCCCGCTTCGCGCCGGACGTTGTCGCCGAACGCGTCATGGCGGTCTACCGGGCGGTGCTCGATGCCTGACGTGCCCCGTTTCTCGGTCACCATCCCGGCCTACAACGCCGAGTCCACGCTCGCCGAAACGGTCGCCTCGGTCGAGGCGCAGACGTTCGCGGACTGGGAGTGCGTTATCGTGGACGACGGCTCCACCGACGGCACCCGCGCTCTCGCGGAGTCCCTGGCCGCCGGCGAGCCGCGCATACGCGTCGTCTCACAGGAGAACCGGGGCTCGGGAGGCGCGTACAACACCGCGGTGCGCAGCGCCCGAAGCGACCTTCTCGTGATGCTCTCGGCAGACGACGTGCTGTTCCCGCATCATCTCGCGAGCTTCGATGCGTTCATCGGCGCGAACCCCGAAGCGTCGGTGTTCACCTGTGACGGGTGGTTCGAGTACGAGGACGGCACACGCGAGCCCCAGGACCTGAACGCGCGATGGGCCGGCGCGATCAGCTGCCGGCTGGTCGACCTGCTGCAGGCGTGCTTCTACGGGATCGGGGCGGTATATCGGCGAGACGTGTTCGACACCGTCGGCGGTTTCAAGGAGGACATGTACGCGGAGGACTACGTGTTCTGGCTGCTGGCCCTCGCCAACCGCTTCGAGCACCGCTACTTGGACGCGCGCCTGTCGGTCCACAGACGCAACTGGGTCCAGAAGTCCGCCGACTCCCTGCGCGTTCGAGAGGCCGACATCCGCGCGATCCAGGTGGTCATCGACACCGGGTTGCTCACGCCCGAGGAGAAGGCGGCCGCCGAGGAATCGATCGCTCGCCTGAAGCGGAACATACGTATTCGTAGGGCGCTGCAGGCCGTGCTCGGAAGGGACATGTCCACCCGGCTCATCAATCGTGTGCGGCATCGGCGGATCCCCCCTGCGGGGTCGGGCGCATCCAGATGAGCCCCCGCTCGGTGAGGAGGTGGGCTGCGTGAGTGAGTCAGCTGGTGAAAGCGTCCTTCTCATCGCCGCCGCCACCGCCACGACCGGCGGCGGGGAGCGGCACGTCGCGGACCTGCTGCGACGTCTGCCGGCCCGCGGCATACGCGTGGGCCTCGCATGTCCGCCCGGCGGCGACCTCGGGGCGCTCGCCACCTTGACTGGAGCTGAGTTCTTCGAAGCCGACATCGCGTCCGGCTACTCCCCTTCGGAGGCGAGGGCAGTGCGCTCCGCGATCGATGCCTTCCGGCCCGACGTCGTGCACGCGCACGGCTCCCGCGCGGCTCTCTTCGCGCGGCTTGCAGACTCACGCGCCTGTGAGAGACTCTTGTACACGCTTCACGGGATCCACCTGGACAAGGCGGGAACGCGCGCTCGCCAGGCCGCGCTCCTTGGGCTGGAGCGAGGGCTCCGGTCTCGTACTGCCGCGTGGATCTGCGTGTGCGGATCGAACCTCGAGACCGGGGAGCGTCTCAAGATCCTCAGCCGGGGTCGAGCACACGTCGTCTACAACGGCATCGAGACGCCGGTACCCCCGGCGACGTCCCCCGGCGCCTTCCGGCGCGAGCTCGGCATCGACGCAGACACGCCGCTGGCGCTCTCGATCGGCCGCTTCGACGTGCCAAAGGACCAGCGCACGCTGCTCGACGCATGGGCGTCCGCCCGGGCCGCTGCTCCCGGGGCCGTGCTCGCTCTCGTCGGCTCGGGTGAGCTCGAGGGCAAGCTGCGCGTTCGCGCGATGGCGCTCGGGCTCGGCGACTCGGTCCGCTTCGTCCCGCCTCGTCCCGACGTCGCCTCGCTCTACGCGGACGCGGACCTGTTCGTGCTCTCGTCTCGCTGGGAGGGGCTGCCCTACGTCGTTCTCGAAGCGATGGCCTACGAGCTACCGGTGGTGAGCACCGCCGTGGACGGCATCCCCGAGGCGGTCATCAACGAGGACACCGGTCTGCTGGTCCCCGCTCATGACGCGGGCTCGCGTCCGCCATGCGCGCGCTGCTCGTCGATCCGGAGCGCCGGCGCGCGATGGGCGAGGCGGGCCGCGAGCGCGTCGAGCGGCACTTCACGCTCGAGGACATGGTCGACGGAGTGATGCGCGTTTACGGTGAGGTGGCGACCGCGGTGGGCTAGGTGCTCCGCTTCGGGAGCCCGCGCCTGACCATGAACTCGACCGCGGGGTTCATGTTCACGGGTACGAGGAGCGTGTCGGGGTTCTGCGCCGCCCAGACCCTGAACACCTCGTCCACGAAGCCCTGGCCCACGCTCTCGACGTCGGAGAAGTCGAGCTCGACCTCCCTGAACTTCTCGAGCCCGGATGTCAATCGGCGAGCCTCGCTGCGGGACACGAAGACACCGCCGATCTCTGCCAGCTTGAGCCTTGGCCCGCTGCGCACGAACTCGAGGTCGCGCGTGTACCTCTCGAACACCTGCTGCAAGGTGCGCTGGGAGTGACGCGCGATGACAGCGCCGACGCTCGTCCCCGTGGCGATGGGTGACACACCAACGGCCTGATCGTCTCTGGTGTTGTCGACGGTCCAGGACAGGCCGTTGGCGTCCAGGCGAAACCCGTCGACCGCGCGCGAGGTGAAGAAGATCCCCTCGCCGGTATGGCTGTCCGGCGCGGACGTGCGCTTCCCTTTGGAGAGCTCGAGGATCGACTCCATGTCGTTGTCCAGATCCCACTGCCCGCGGACCTTGGCGAAGCAGCCGACGCCATCGTCGAGCACTTCGAACCCCAGCGATGCACTCCCTGACCACACCGATACCGTCGCCTGGGTGCCCTCGGAATGCTCGATCGCGTTGTTCAGCATCTCGCAGAAGGCATAGCGGAAGATGGCGGCGGCAGCCGATGCTTCGCCTTCCAATCCCAGGGCTGCTTCGACGTCGCGCAGAACGACGTGCTCCTCGAGCCCGGAGATGCCGAGCGTCCGCCGCCAGTCGGGCGCGCCCAAAGCAGCTAGCGGGTCGCTCGCGCCCTTTCCCCGCTGCCCGGGGCGCAGGATAGCGATCCGGGCGCGCACTTCAGCGAGGTCGAATCTGCGGTGACCTCCGCCTGTTCGAACGAACGGCAGGTAGCCCGCGTTCGCCAGTTGCCGGGCACGGCTCACGGAGACGCCGAGTTCTTCGGCCACTCGTCCGATCGGGACCAACTCTGAATGGGATCGTTCGTCCACGCCCGAGCCACTCCGTTTCAATAGAATCTACACTGCCGCTATAGATCATAGGGGCTGTGCGCAAGGAAATCTACACTGAATATGGATTTCGGGCACGGCTTGGCCCCTGCCGAGCTCCCTGAGGGCGACCTGCGCGTGCCTCAATAGACCTGCGGCCCAGTCGTCCTCGGCAACAAACTGCCTTGCAGCGGTAGTGCTCACTACGCGCAACAGGCAGAATGGGCGTGATGACCGCTCACCGCGCAGACACCTACGTCTTCGTCTCGAGCCGTTCCGGCCCGAAGCTCTCGCGCGGCGAACGCCGCCTGCTCGAGGTGATGAAGGCCCTCACCGCCGAGGGTGCATCGATCCAGCTGATCTGCACGCCGCGCAGCCCCGTCGAGCAGCTCGCGCACGACCTCGGCGTGGGTCTCGCGCCCTACCATCTCGACAAGCTCAACGTGATTCGGACGCGCTCGCGGCTGCGGAAGTTCCTGAGGCGCTACGACCCCGTGGTGGTGCACTCCACGGGCTGGCTCGCTGACTATCTGGTGCGCTGGGCGGCCGCGCCGCTCGAAGTGCCGGTGGTGAACACGATGCACTACCGCCACTGGCCCCCACGCACATCGACGCCGTTCGGAAGCTGGGTCGCCCGTCGGCTCAGCCGATACAACCTCGCTCGCGCCAACGCGGTCCTGATCGATTGCCAGGAGCTGAGGCAGCCCCTCATCGAGGCGGGGGTCCTCCCTGAGCGGATCGTCCACGACCCTCCGAGCATCGATGTCGGAAGGGTCGAGGAGGAGGCGCGGATACCGCTGACGGGCGCGCTGCCCGGGCATGCCCCGCACGTGGGCTACGCCGGTGCGCTCGAGCACAGCCGGGGGCTCACCGTCCTCGCGCAGATGTCGGCGATCCTCAACCTGCGCCACGCTCGCGCCACGGTCGTCGTCGCGGGAGACGGGCCCGCGGAGCGCGAGCTCGCCGAGGCCATCGAGCACAAGCGCATCTACCGCCTGCGTGAGGTCTCGAGTGTGCCCGCGGTCATCGAGAGCTTCGACGTGTGTCTCTTCCCGACGACCGAGCCGGGCACGCCCACGACGCTTCTCGAAGCGGCCGCACTCGGACGACCGATCGTC
>CAYWCB010000024.1:0-15606 GCA_964456615.1 uncultured Eubacteriales bacterium
GTAGCGCGCGTGCCGCACGACGACACCCCGCAGACGCCTGCACAGGACCACAGCCACGACATCTACACCGTGGCGAACATCATCACGGTCTTGCGGCTCGTTCTCGTTCCGATCTTCTTCTCGGTGTTGCTGACCGACCGCTCCGACGTGCTCGCTTTCGCGCTCTTCGCCGCAGCCGCGTCGACAGACTGGCTCGACGGGCAGATCGCCCGGCGTACCGGCACGGTCACCGTCATCGGCAAGGCCATCGACCCGCTCGTCGACCGCCTTCTCATCGCGGCCGGCGTGATAGGGCTCTACATCGAAGGGCGCTTGCCGCTGTGGGTCGTTTTCGCGCTCGTCGTGCGAGACGCCTACCTGCTCTACGGCGCGTGGAGGCTCGAGCACTACCACAGGCGCCTGCCGGTGAACCGCACCGGGAAGGCCACTACCGCAGTGCTGCTCGTCGGCTTCGCGCTCCTCATCCTGAACTGGCCGATCGTTCCGGGACTGGGCATCACGACGTCACCGATGGCCGAGAGGCTGCTTCCCGGACTCGGGACGGAGCCGGCGGCTCTTGGGATATGGTTCGTGTACGCAGGCCTCGTCCTTTCGTACTGGGCGGCGGCACAGTACACGGTGGCGGCGCGACGGCTCACCGTCGAACTTCAGACGGCCGAGAGGCAGCAGCCCCCGAGTGGGGCACAAACCTAGACAGCGGACAGGAACGCACTCGTCCGCTCCTCGGCTCTCCGGCGACGCGAACAGGAGACGCCCATGCAGGCGGTCATCATGGCGGGCGGTGAAGGCACCAGACTGAGGCCGCTCACGAGTCTGCGGCCCAAGCCCATGGTGCCCATCGTCAACCAGCCGGTGATGGAGCACATCATCGGTCTGGTGAAGCATCACGGCATCGAGGACGTCGTCGCCACGGTCGCCTTCCTTCCCAAGGTCATCCAGGACTATTTCGGCGATGGTGAGGAGTGGGGCATCAAGATCGCCTACGCGCTGGAGGAGGCCCCCCTCGGCACCGCGGGCTCGGTGAAGAATGCAGAGTCGCTACTCGAGCGCGAGACCTTCCTCGTCATCTCGGGTGACGCGCTCACGGACTTCGACCTGACCGAGGTCATAGACTTCCATCGCGAGAAGGGCGGTGCCGTCACCGTCGCGCTCAAGAGCGTGCCCGATCCTCTGGAATACGGTGTGGTCATCACCGCCGAGGACGGGCGTATCGAGCGCTTCTTGGAGAAGCCCTCCTGGGGCCAGGTCTTCTCGGACACGATCAACACCGGTATCTACGTCGTCGAGCCGTGGGTGCTCGACCTCATCCCGGAAGGGACGGCGTACGACTTCTCGAGCCAGCTCTTCCCGCTGCTGATGGAGCAGGGCCATGCGTTGTACGGGTGCGTCCTCGACGGCTACTGGTGCGACGTCGGGAGCCGCGAGACGTACGTGCAGGCCCACCGGGACGTCCTGGATGGCGAAGCGATGGTCTATGTGCCGGGCGTGCTCGCCAGAGAGGGCCTCTGGATCGGGGAAGGCGCCAAGATCGATCCAGATGCCACCCTCGGCGACCACGTCGTGTTGGGCCGCAACGTTAACGTAAGGGCGGGCGCTGTCATCGGCGACTACACGGTCGTCGGCGACAACTGCGTGATCGGCACCGATACCCGCGTGAGCCACTCGGTGTTGTGGAGCGACACGTTCGTGGGCATGGGATCGCAGGTCGCCGGCGCGGTGTTGTGTCGCAGGGTGGACGTGCGGGCGCGTGCCCAGGTCGACATGGGGGTCGTGATCGGCGACGAGACCATGGTCGGCCGGGGCGCCCACGTGCTGACCGACGTGCAGGTGTACCCGTACAAGCGGATCGAACCCGCCGCAGTGGTGTCGGCTCCGCTCATATGGGAGAGCACGGGCGTCCGCGCGCTCTTCGGCGACAACGGCATCGCCGGGCTTGTGGGCGTCGACATCACCCCCGACCTTGCGCTCAAGGTCGCACAAGCCTTCGGCAGTACGCTGCCGAAGGGCGGTCACGCGATCGTGAGTCGCGACGTTGCGAGGCCTTCGCGCATGGTCAAGCGGGCAATGGTGGCCGGGTTCAACTCGGCGGGCATCAACGTGCGCGATCTGCGTGTGGCGTCTTCAGCGGTCAACCGGTTCACGACCCGCGAGACGAGGTGCGTGGCGGGCGTGCACGTGTGCGCGTCTCCCACTGACCCGCAGTCGATCGAGATACACCTGTTCGATGAGACCGGGCTGGACATCGGGCCGGGGGGCGAGAAGAAGGTCGAGCGGCTGTACTTCCGAGGCGAGTTCCGCCGCGCGTTCTTCGACGAGGTCGGCGACATCATCTACCCGCCGCGCGCGCTGGAGTACTACTCGGCCGGACTTGCCGAGGCCATGCAGAGGCAGGGATTCTCAGACCGGTGGCGGAAGGTCGTGGCCGACATGGCCGGCGGGTCCGCCTCGATCATCTTGCCGCAGGTGGCCAACGGCTGGCACATCAACCTGATCGGACTGAACGCGTTCAACGATGCCGAATCGTCGGTGTCCGGGGCTGACGAGACGGCTACGGGTCTCGACATGCTCAAGCACTCGGTCGAGCTCTTCCAGGCCGACCTGGGCGTGCGATTCGATGCGGACGCGGAACGCGTCCGCATCGTCACCCCGTCAGGCCGGGTGCTCGACGGAGACACGGCACTGCATGCGGTCGTGGAGCTATGGTGTCGGACCGACTCGACCGGTCGGCCGATCGCGGTACCGCTGCAGGCGTCACAGGTCGTCGAGCGCATCGCACGCGAGCACGGGCGGAAGGTCCTCCGGCCGGGGCGGTCCCGTCGGGCTCTGGCCTCGCACGTTCTCTCGGGCCTGGCCGGCTTCGCGGGATCGACGACCGGCGGCTACATCTTCGCGGACTTCATCGCGGCCTATGACGGCGTTCTCTCGCTCGGCATGATCGTGAGGATGCTCGACGCGGTCGACATCACGTTGGACGAAGTGGTCGCCGAGCTCCCGCCCTTCTTCAAGCGCGAGCTCCCCATCTTCTGTCCCATAGAGCGGAAGGGCGCGGTCATGCGCGCGGTCACGGAGGCCGCCGCTCCCCTGAAGGCCGACTACACCGAGGGAGTGCGGGTGAACGTCGACGGCGGATGGGTGCTCGTCTTGCCGCACGCGAGCGAACCGCTGGTATCCGTCTACGCCGAAGGGGTGGACTCGGAGGGCGCCGATGCGGCGGCCGCGGAGTGGAAGAGCATCGTGGTGAAGGCGATAGCCGCAGCGTAACGGCTGCGTGAAGGCTCGTGCAGGGACGGACGCCAGAGCACGCGCGCTCGCTATACTGACGGTTCGTTTTGTCCCACCGCATGTCGACTCGTGGAGCGCCGCGAGCATCGGTCGCGGTCACGACGGGTGTGCGGCACGGAACTTGTTCCGACCCACGCGACGTCGGTGCACCACCGCCGGGGTAGCGCACAAGCCGGGTCGCACGCGTGAAGAGGACGTCTATCGAGGAGCGGGCTTGAGTCCGGAAGAGGTACTGACACGCAGCCGGGCGAGAGAGCGTGCCATGGCACGCTCGAGATGGCGCATGCGCTTCACGCTCACGGTCGTCCTTGTGGCCGTGCTCGGTCTGTCGCTCGTCGGCGTCGACCTCATCGCGAATGCGGGGCGCGTCCATCGAGGCGTGAGCGTCGGCGACGTGCCGCTCGGCGGCCGGCGTCTTCCGGAGGCCACGGCGCATCTCGACGTCGAGCTGGCGCGGCGTGCGGCTGCGCCGGTGGTGATGAGTGCGGCGGGCAAGACCGCTTCCGTGACCGCGACGCAGGTCGTGCTCTCTTACGAGACGACGGCGCTCGCCAGGGCGGCATACGCGTACGGCCGCTCCGGCGACCTCCTTCGTGATGTCGGCGAGCGCGTCCGCGCCTGGGTCGTCGGCGTCGAGCTCGCGGCGGTACCTGCGGCCGACGATGAGAGGATCGATGCCGTCATCGCGACATTCGCCCGTGAGGTGGACGTCGCGGCCAAGGACGCAGGGATCGTGATCGAGGGGTCGACGGTCACAGTCCGACCGTCTTCGGCCGGCAGGGCGATAGACCGCGATGCGGCGAAGAGGCTGCTGGTGCAGGCCTTCTCGCGCACCGACCGCACCATCGAGGTGCCGGTCATCACGGACGTGCCCGACGTGAGAGACGAGGCTGCGAGTGCGGCTGCCGAAGACGCTCGCCAGATGCTCTCCGGGGACGTGAAGGTCGTCTACGACAACGACACGTGGCGGTTCACACCAGCCGAGATCGCCCGGTGGGTGGCGTTCAGGAGGAGCGATCTTACATCCGGCCCGGTCGGCGGCTCGGCCACGTCGTCGGCTGTCGAAACGTCCCAGGACGACTTCGGGACCGTGTCCGACGTGCGGCTGGAGGCCTACATCGATCCGTCAAGGGCTCGGAAGATCGTCCTGCCGAGGATCGGCGCTGTGGGGCGCCCGGCACGGGACGCTACGTTCAAGGTCTCGGGAGGTCGCGTCAGCATCGTCCCGTCGCAAGACGGTGTGGGGCCGGACATCGATGCGCTCGCCCGCGAACTGACGCAGGTGCTCGCGGATACCGAGAGCACGAGGACGGTGTCGTTGCGCACGCGTCGCGTGCAGCCGAGCATCACGACGGCCAAGGCCCGCACCATGGGCGTCCAGGAGCGCATATCGCGCTACACGACCACCTACTCTGCGTCGAACAGGCCGCGGGTGGCGAACATCCACCTGCTCGCGGACGCCATCGACGGAACGCTCGTCCCGCCCGGCGCGACCTTCTCGTTCAACGGGACGATCGGGCCCCGCACCGCCGAGAAGGGGTACGTCGAGGCTCCGGCCATCGTCAACGGCAAGCTCGTTCCCCAGCTCGGCGGAGGCATCTGCCAGGTCGGCACGACGCTGTTCAACACGATCTTCGAATCGGGCCTGCCGGTGGTCGAGCGCCGCAACCACTCCTTCTACATCTCGCACTACCCCAAGGGCCGCGACGCCACCGTCTCGTGGGGCGGCCCCGACTTCAAGTTCAAGAACGACACGGGTCACTGGGTGCTGCTGGTCACCGCGTATTCGAACTCGTCCCTGACGATCGCGCTGTACGGGACAGACCCCGGGTATGACGTCGAGGCACAGGTCGGCCCGTGGGAGAACGAGAGGCCGTACAAGACCGAGGAGACGAAGGACCCGACTCTTCCGCAGGGTGCCCGCCTCGTAGAGGATGGAGGCATAACCGGGAGAAGTTGCACGGTGAAGCGCATCGTCAAGAAGTACGGCCAGCCCGTTCGGACGGACACCTTCCGCTCGGTGTACCGTCCGAAGACCGAGGTCGTACGCGTGGGAACGAAGCCGGTGCCCGCCAAGGCCACGACGACGACCGTGTCGCCTGCCCCGTAGTATTCGGGGACGCATCCGGGGAAGGGGAGGACATGTACCAGCCGGAACTCGAAGGGATGCCTCGCGCCGAGCTGGAGGACCTGCAGCTCCAGCGCATGAGGCGTCTTGTGGAACGCGTGTACGAGCACGTCGGGATGTATCGTGCGAAGTTCGACGAGGCCGGGTTCGATCCCGCCTCGCTCGCCTCGCTCGATGACGTCGCGCGCGTGCCGTTCACCGTGAAGGATGACCTGCGCCAGGCCTACCCCTACGGCATGTTCGCGGTCCCGCTTCGCGACATCGTGCGCGTGCACTCGTCTTCGGGTACGACCGGCCAGATCACGGTCGTGGGCTACACGCGCGGCGACATCGACACGTGGTCGGACCTCATGGCGCGCACCTACGCGTGCGCGGGCGCGACGCCTGACGATGTCATCCAGGTGACGTACGGATACGGGCTGTTCACCGGCGGTCTCGGCGCCCACTACGGATCGGAGCGCCTCGGCGCGCTGACCGTCCCCGTCTCCGGCGGGAACACCAAGCGGCAGGTGCAGATCCTGATGGACTTCGGTGTGACCGTCCTCGCGTGCACACCGAGCTACGCGCTGCTCATAGCCGAGACGGCGGCCGACATGGGCATCGACGTCCGCGATCTGCCGCTGAGGATCGGCGTCTTCGGGGCGGAGCCGTGGTCGGAGAACATGCGCAAGCAGATCGAGCACACCATGGGACTCACGGCGATCGACATCTACGGCCTCTCGGAGGTCATGGGGCCGGGTGTGGCGTCCGAGTGCGTGCACCAGAACGGGCTGCACGTGTTCGAAGATCATTTCCTCGTGGAAATCGTGGATGCCGATACGCTGCAGCCCGTGCCCGACGCCCAGTCCGGCGAAGTCGTGTTCACGACGCTCACGAAGGAAGGCATCCCGGTCGTGCGGTATCGCACGCGCGACATCTCGCGCATCATCCCCGAGGAGTGTCCGTGCGGGAGGACCTTCCGCAAGATGGAGCGCATCACGGGACGGACCGACGACATGCTCATCGTCCGGGGCGTGAATGTGTTCCCGAGCCAGATCGAGCAGGTGCTCGCCGGTATTGCGGGGGTCGCACCGCACTACCAGGTCGTCCTGACGAAGCGTGGCGCGCTCGACCACGTGGAAGTGCACGTCGAGGTCGCCCCCGAGATAGCCTTCGACGAGATTCGCGAGCTCGAGCGGCTTCAGCGGCGCGTCAAGGCCGAGATCGAGTCCGCATTGGCCGTTTCCATCGATGTGAAGCTCGTCGAGCCACGGTCCATAGTGCGCAGCGAGGGCAAGGCGAAGCGCGTCGTCGACCTCCGCGCCGAGCAAGGAGGTGTGTCGTGATAGAGCAGCTTTCGGTGTTTCTGGAGAACAAGGCCGGCCGCCTCGCCGAGCTCTGCCGTGCGGTCGGCAACGCCGGCATCAACATGCGCGCGCTCATGGTGGCCGATACCGAGGAGTTCGGAGTGGTCCGCATCATCTGCGACCACCCCGGCAGGGCACGGGAGACCCTCGAGGCTGCGGGCTTCGGCGTTTCCACGACGCCGGTGGTGGCGGTGGAGATCCCGGATGTCCCGGGCGGGTTGGCGGACGTGCTGGAAGCGCTGGGTGCACGCGACATGAACGTTGAGTACGCGTACTGCTTCGTCGAGCCTTCGGGGGAGGCCGCTGTGGACGTGCTCAAGGTCGACGACGAGAGGGCTGCCGAGGTGTTGCGTTCTGCCGGCTACCGCGTGCTCGAGCCGGGCGACCTCTACGCGGGAGACAGCACCTGATCCTCTGCTGGCGCCTGCAACCCGGCGCGCAACCTGGCGATCGCCTCGGTATCCTCGGCCGCCCCGAGACAGCGAACGTCGACACCGTCGCTCAGTCCGCCCTCGCCCAGCGTTCGGGTCACGGCCTTCGCCAGACGTTGCCTGACGATGGAGCCGCCGTCCTTCGGTGTGTGTGGCAGAAGCACGATGAAGCGGCCGTCCGACGTCCGGGCGGCCTCGTCCACCAGTCGGATGTCGCTTCTGATGTGTCCCGCGATCTGGCGCACGAGTGCGCGCTCTCTGCTTGTTGATGGCGAGCGGACGGTGTTCTGAGCGGGTTCGACGACGATCGCGCAGAAGGGTTCCTTGTAGCGCTGGAAGCGTGCTGTGGCCCCATCCAGGAGTCGCGCCAGCATCAGCTCGGAGTAGACGCCGGCTACGTCGTCGACCCCGGATGCCTGCTCCAGACCCACGAGGACGTACTTCATCCGCGTGCACAACGCGCCGCCCACGATGCCTATGAGGCCATACGCAAGCACTCTCAGGAGCATGAGCACGAGGATCTGCGCGGTGATGTCTCCCGGCTCGAGCTCGGGGATCCAGATCGCCACGTAGACGACCGTGGCGATGATCGCTGCGGCGAATCCGCCGCGGCGGCCCCAATGCACGGCCCCGAAGAGCACGAGCAACACCATGATCTGGGCGATGATCTCCTGGACGAGGAGCGGGGTCCCGGAGGCCAGCGCCAGCGTAGCCAGGATGGATGCGCCGCCAAGCACCAGTACGAGGCGTTCGAAGGATGCGTATCTCATGATCTCCCCACTGTGTTCGAGCCACGTCGGCGGGCATGTTGCTTACCCGCTATCATTGCCGTGGTCATGACCAGTCCTCTGTTCTGCCAGCCATAGTGGCCGTGCCTGCCCTCCCGCAAGAGCGCACGGAGCGCGGCGAGCGTCGCGACCGCCGCATGCGAGCCTTCACGGCCTTCATCGGCATTCTTCGGCGCGGAGTCAAGTACTTCCCTGGTTTGCTGCTGACCTGGGCGCTCGCGTCGGCGTGCATCCCCGCGGCGGCCGCGGCCGATGTCCGTGCCTCGGACATCATCGCGGACAGGCGCGTCGGCGAAGGGACGCTTGCGCGCAGAGCGCCGGATGTCGACATGCGGGCGGGAGTCCTCGTGGCGCCCGACGGCCGTGTGCTTTGGTCCCGGGAGGCCACCGACACGCGGGCGATCGCGAGTATCACCAAGCTCATGACCGCGATGGTGGTCCTCGACCGGCTCGCACTCGACGAAACGCTGGGAGTTCCGGGCAGCGCGACGGAGCTGGGGCAGGCAGGGGCGGGGTTGCGAGCGGGACAGAGGATCACCGTCCGCGAGGCGCTCGAGGCCGCTCTCGTGAAGTCCGGCAACGACGCAGCGCTCGCGCTCGCCGTGCGGGTGTCCAAGAACGAGAACGAGTTCGTCAAGCTCATGAACCGGAAGGCCGCGGCGCTCGGGCTGACAGGGACGAGGTTCGCGAACTCCTACGGTCTTGACGAGCCTGGGCACTACAGCACTGCGTCTGATGTCGCCACGCTCGCGAGGTACGCGATGACCTACCCGGACATTCGCGAGTTCGTTCGGAAACGGGCAGTCATCATCGGACGGGGGAGCGACGGGCGCCGTCTGGAGGCCACGAATCGGCTGCTCGGCACGTACCGGGGCGCGGACGGGGTGAAGACGGGTTGGACGAGCGACGCAGGCTACAGTGTCGTCGCGTCGGCCCGCAGAGGGGGCGGGCGGTTTGTCGCCGTCATCTTGGGCGCCGACTCCGAGCAGGGCCGTTTCGAGGACGCCGCGCGGCTGCTCGACTGGGGCTTCTCTCGCTATGGTGCACGCAGCGTGATCGCATCGGGGAGCGTCGTGGGTCAGGCTGAGGTGACCGACTACGACGATGTGTACGTGCCGGTGATGACGTCGAGGGCCGCCACGCCTGCGGTATTCGATCTCGACGGCCCGATCAAGACGACGGCGCGCTACGATCGACGGATCGAGGCCCCTGTGAGTCGGGATGAGACGCTGGGCGCGCTCCTCTTCACGCAGAACGACCGACTGGTGGCGAGCGTGCCGCTCGTCGCCGGGGCATCGGTCGAGCGTCCAGGGTTCTTCGAGCGCGTCCGCATCGATTTCCGGCGTTGGTGGAGGAGCATGTTCGACTGAGCGCTCCGGCGCCATGCCTGAGTGCCCTCGCTGGCGTGGCGGGATACGAGTGGCGGTCGACGAAGGCATCGCTCGCCCCGGTTTCGCCGTGCGTGCCGTGCCGTGTTGCACGGGGGCAGGGAGGTCGGTAAGGTGGCATCCGGCACGTTCTCCGCGACCCGCCCGAGGGGCATGGCGACCACGTATGTGATACGTGAGATCGCCGTGCGTGGCACACGGCCCGGCGTGGTCACACGGCGCGGAGAAGCGGGTGCTGCGGTCGAGGAGATGCCGCTCGCGAGACATACTGTCCTTGCCACGTTGAGCGCGACTGCACGAGCATCGACGGAAAGGAGCTCTGCCGCATGTATCCGAGCGATCTCAAGTACTCCAGAGAGCACGAGTGGGTCCGCCAGGAGGGCGACACCGCGGTCGTAGGCATCACCGACTTCGCGCAAGACCAGCTGGGGGACGTCGTCTTCCTCGATCTGCAGGTGGGCGAGGGGGATACGGTCACCGCTGGAGAGACGTTCGGCGAGATCGAATCGGTCAAGTCCGTCTCGGAACTGTACAGCCCGCTGACGGGCGAGGTGATCGCACTCAACGAGGCGCTCTCCGACGAAGCGGAGACGGTCAACGCGGATCCCTACGGGGGCGGCTGGATGATCAAGGTCCGGATGGAGGATCCCGGGGAGCTCGACGGACTTCTGTCAGCCGAGGAGTACGAGGCGTTCATCTCGGAAGGTGCGTAGCACTCTGAGTACTGCACGCTCGAGGCGGCGAGCAACGTAGAACCGCGGTTCGCGAATCACGGAAGGATGAGGGTGTCGGCACGCGGCAACCTGCGGGTGATCGTCGAAGATTCGCCCGCGGACGGTGCCTGGAACATGGGCCTCGACCGCGCTCTGCAGCTCGAACGCGCGGCCGGTCGCTCGCCGGCGACCGTGCGGCTGTATCGCTGGACCCCACCCACCGTATCCCTCGGACGGTTCCAAACTGTCGAGGACGTCGATGTGGAGGCGTGCCACGTCGAAGGTATCGATGTGGTGAGACGTTTCACGGGCGGGCGGGGGGTGCTGCACGACGACGAGCTCACGTACGCCGTCATCGCGTCCGTCGAGGACGGGGTGCCGAGAGGGACGACGGCCAGCTACCGGTACTTGTGCTCGGCGCTCGTGGAGGCCTACGGGTGTCTCGGTGTCGACGCCGGCCTTACCCGTCGCCCACGCGGCGAACGCGGGTCCGGGGCGTGCTATCTGCACGCAACGCACGCGGACGTGTCAACCGGTGCGCTCAAGCTCTCGGGAAGCGCTCAGGTGTGGCATCAGGGCGTTGTGCTGCAGCACGGCTCGTTCGTCTTCGCCCGCGACATCGAGCGCGAGCGGCGCGTATTCCGCCTCTCCTCGACACAGGCGGCGGCTCTCGCCGAGACGTCGGCGACCTTCGAGGGCCTTCTGCCGTGTCCACCCGAACCTGAAGCGGTGGCACGCGCGGTATGCGACGCGTTCGAAGACCTCCTCGGCCTTGCCGCGGCACCGAGCGTGCCGACCGCCGAAGAGCTGGCGTTGGCCGAGAGGCTCGCGGGGAAGACCGTGATCCCCGCCTTCGCCCAACGCGTGAGTCCGACCATCAGCCTAGAGTAGACGTAGAGGCCTTTCGTATGTGCGCCAGAAGCGTCCGGAGGCGGGCGTCATGGGTTACAATCGTGACGATGCGACGCTACAGAAGCGCCGTCGGCGAGCGGAGGATGCATGTCTGCACACTCTGACCCGGGCGAGGACGCCCTGATCGACCTCGAGAGCAAGAGCAACGATGAGTTGCGGTCCCTGCTGGACGAGCTGTACGAGGAGGAGCAGAAGATCTCCTACAGGCGCCGCGTTTTGCACGGCAAGATCGACATCCTACGGGCTGAGCTCGTGAACCGCATGAAGAGCGAGCGCGAAGCAGGCTCGGATGTCATCACCGGTCGGGATGTGGACCGTCTGATCGAGATCCTGGCGAGCGACCTGCGCGGTGTGTCGCGCTTCGACGTCACTGCCCCGCTGACGGACGAAGACCTGGACCTCGGCTCAGAGGAGTAGCACGATCGTCTCGCGTAGAGCGCCGTTCCCGAGGGGCCGGAATGTGCCTGTGCTGCCGCGAGAGGACCACTCCGGGCGAGGTTGCGTACAGCGCGAGGGACGAGGTAGTGAAGCCGAGACGACTGGAGGCAGTGAGTGCCGACGATCGCCGAACGCGTGAAGGCGCTGCTGGACGAGCTCGCGACCGACGAGGCGGAGCAGCGTGTGGTCGAGTACGTGATCCGTGAGGTCAACAACGGTCGACGGCTGACCGACGTACTGCGGGACCCCTACGTGAGGAACCGGCTCAGCGACGAGCGGGTACAGCACGTCATGGAGAACCCGGAGGTCGTGGAAGCACTCGAAGCGCAGATCACCGAGGCCTTCCGCCGGCGGGACTTCGGCTTCGGCGACGAGGACCGGTCCGGAGGGTAGGAGCGTGCCATGACCGAGTGCCCTGCGTGCGGACGCGATGTTGCGGCCGGGGAGGTGCTGTGTCCGGAATGCGGGGCGCGCGTGGCCGGCATCACCGAGTCGTTCCCGCCGATCGAGACCGGGTCGGACGAGTCCGGCGAGCACGTCGAGACCGCCGAAGGTCCGCTGCTCGTGGTCCGCAAGGGGCCCGAACTCGGAGAGCGGTTCTACATCGACCGGCCGCGCCTGACGCTTGGCCGCGATCCCGAGAGCGACGTCTTCCTGAACGACGTGACGGTCTCGAGGAACCACGCCGTCGTCGAGACCGGCGGCGGCGTGGTCAAGATCAGCGATGCCGGCTCGCTGAACGGCACCTACGTCAACGGGGTGCTCGTTGACACGGCACGTCTCGAGTCGGGCGATGTCGTCCAGATCGGGAGATTCCAGATGGTCTACATCTCTGGTGGTGAGCCGCTGTGACGGCACGGGACTACATGACGATCGGTGAGGTCGTCGATCGCCTGGTGCCGTCCTATCCCGATCTGAGCATCTCCAAGATCCGGTTCCTCGAGGACGAAGGCCTCATCTCTCCCGCCCGTACTCCCGGCGGGTATCGCAAGTTCACGCAGGCCGACCTGCAGAGGGTCGAGCTGGTCTTGAGGCTGCAGCGGGACCACTTCTTGCC
Organism: uncultured Eubacteriales bacterium; assembly: GCA_964456615.1. Lineage (GTDB taxonomy): Bacteria > Actinomycetota > Coriobacteriia > Anaerosomatales > CAVRZR01 > CAVRZR01. The sequence goes on from CAYWCB010000024.1 coordinate 12,484, forward strand.
CCTCGCGGTCATCCGGGAGAAGCTCGCCGACTTCGACAGGGGACGCCTCCCCCCTGAAGTGCGTCAATCGACTGCGCCCATCGCGGAGCCGATCGCGCTTCCGTTCGACGAGACCGAGACCGTGCCGATCGATGAGGTCCCGGGCTCGCTGGGGGTGCCGGAGTCGTTCGTCCGAGAACTCGCCGACTTCGGCCTGATCGAGCTCAAAGAAGGCGATCGTGGCGATGAGATCGCACGCGGCGACGCTGCGATCGTGCACGCGACGTGGGACTTGAGGAAGTTCGGCGTCGAACCACGACACCTCCGGATGTACGAGACCTTCGCCGACAGGGAGTCAGCGTTCTTCTCGCAGATCCTCATGCCGACGTTCCTGCATCGGACTCCCGAGGCTCGACAGAAGCTCCTCGATGCCCTCGCCGAGCTCACGGCGCTCACGGACGAGCTCAAGGGTCGCTTGCTCAGAAGGGCGCTCGGCCGGGTCTTCGAGGACCTCGACTAGGGGATGGTTGGCGCGACCGGAGACAGCGAACACATGACCGACAAGGGGTGCGCACGTTCAGTCGACGACATCGATTTCGCTCATCCGAGCGAGCGGGTCGCCGCCGAGATCCTCGACTTCTATCAGGTGCGGTGGGAGTACGAGCCCACGTCGTTCGCCATCGAGTGGGACGCGAACGGCAACGTCATCGCCTCGTTCAGCCCGGACTTCTACCTCCCCGACTTCGACCTCTACATCGAGCTCACCACAATGAGCCAGAAGCTCGTCACGAAGAAGAACCGCAAGGTCCGCCGGCTCAAGGAGCTCTACCCCGACGTCAACATCAAGATCTTCTACCAGAAGGACTTCCGCCTCCTCCTCCACCGGTTCGGTCTGGCTCCGGAGGACCGGTCGCAGAAGGTCGGGGGCGGCGTCGTCGTCAAGGATGCGGATCCCGAGGTGTAGCGATGCCCTCACCGCCCCTCCCAGCAGTCTGCGACGCTGTCCTTCTCTCGGAGGAGCAGATCAGGCGGCGAGTCACCGAGCTAGGCGAGACGATCACCCGCGAGTACGAGGGACATGACCTTCGACTCGTGACCGTGCTCAGGGGCGGGATCGTTTTCCTCGCGGACCTCGTCAGGGAGATAGACCTCCCGCTGCATCTGGACTTCATGGCGGTGTCGCCGTACTCGCCCGGCAGGGGAGGGGTCGTCCGGGTGACGAAGGACCTCGACGAGGACATCGCGGGCACGTCCGTTGTGCTGGTCGAGGACGTCATCGATACCGGGCTCACTGTGAACTACATCCTGAAGCTACTCAGAGCTCACGGCCCCAGGAGTCTCGAGGTCTGCGCGCTCCTGGACAAGGATGTGCGCCGCATCGCGGACGTGCCCATCGCGCACCTGGGCTTTGCGATCCCCGACCACTTCGTCATCGGCTACGGTCTCGATCTTCAGGGTCGCTACCGCAATCTGCCCTACATAGCGACACTGAAGGAGGAAGTTCTGAGGAGCCGATGAAACGCCGTCTGGCAGGCGCTGGTCTGCTCCTCCTGAGTCTTGTGGCGGCAGGTACGACGGGCTACGTGATCATCGAGGGCTGGCCCGTCTTCGACTCGCTCTACATGACGATCATCACCATCGGCACCGTCGGATTCACCGAGGTGCACAAGCTCTCCGACGCCGGCCGAGCGTTCACGATGACGCTCATCATCGTCGGTGTGGGAGCGATAGCCTTCTCGTTCGGTACGCTGATCGACTTCTTCGTAGAAGGACACCTCAGAGGCATGTTGGAGGGCCGGCGCATGGCAAGGGAGATCGACGGACTCTCGGACCACCACATCATCGCGGGATTCGGCAGAGTGGGGAAGGTAGTAGCTCGCGAGCTCGCTGCGGAGGACGCCTCGTTCGTGGTCGTGGATATCGCCGAGGCTCGGATAGAGGAGGCGCGGGCGCACGGATGGCGCTATGTGCAGGGGGACGCGACCGAAGAAGAGACGCTTCGAGCCGCAGGCATCACCCGGGCCGCGAGTCTCATCGCGGCTCTCGAACAGGATGCCGACAACCTGTTCGTCACGGTCACGGCGAAGACGTTGAACCCGGGGCTGTTCATCGTCTCGCGTTCGTCGAGCGAGGCCTCCGGGGACAAGCTGATCAAGGCCGGCGTCGACCGTGTGATCACGCCGACGGAGATCGGTGGACGCCGGATGGCGAGCCTGGTCCTCCATCCCTTCGTGTCGGACTACCTCGACCTCGTCACGCACGACGCCGACGTGGAGTACCGTCTCCAGGAGATGGACCTGCCCGCATCCTCACCGATCGCAGGCAAGTCGATCCGCGAATCGGCAGTCAGGGACCGCTTCGGAGCGTTCATCCTGGCGATACGCGGCGCCGACGGCGTCATCGACACCAACCCCTCGTTCGACCGGGTGCTCATGGCCGGCGACCGCCTGGTCGTGCTCGGCACCAACGACCAACTCTCCGCGCTGGCGGAGGCCATGTGATGTCCGCTCGACCGGGTCCATCGCATCCCGACGTGACGCCACGGCCTGCGCTGACACGCTCCTGTGGAGCGTCGAGTGCGAAACGGCTACGCTAGCGGCACCGGACAGACGATCGAGGGGGCAGCGTGGACCTAGGGGCCTACATTCGCGACATCCCGGACTTCCCGGAAGAGGGCATCATCTTCAAGGACATCACGCCCCTCCTCGGCGACGCCGGGGCGTTCCACAAGTCGGTCGACACGATCGCCGCAGCGTTCGTCGACGACGGAGTGACGAAGGTCGTCGGGGCCGAGGCGCGTGGTTTCATCTTCGGCGGTGCGCTGGCGTACCTGCTCGGGGCGGGGTTCGTTCCGGCTCGCAAGCCCGGGAAGCTGCCGTGGGACACGACACGTGCCGAGTACGCCCTCGAGTACGGGACGAACGCTCTCGAGGTCCATGCGGACGCACTGGGACCGGACGACGTCGTTCTGATCGTAGACGACGTGCTTGCGACCGGTGGGACGGCGGCAGCCAAGCACAAGCTGATCGTGACCACGGGTGCGGCCGTGGCAGGTTTCGCCTTCCTCATCGAGCTCGATTTCCTGTCAGGTCGGGAGAAGCTGCCCGAGGACGCGAAGATCGTCTCGCTCATCCACGTGGACTA
>CAYWCB010000025.1:0-15262 GCA_964456615.1 uncultured Eubacteriales bacterium
CGCACCTCCGCCCGCGGCCGTCTGCGTGCCCTTGCCCCACACGAGGAAGTTGTTGGCCGCGCACGGGAAGAGCAGCCCGAAGGGCACGGGGCCGTAGACGTACTCATACGTGCTGTTCGGATCCGGGATCGGGTTCAGCGGGTTCGGCACCGCCGGGCTCCACGCGGGCCACGGCGGGCTCGGCTGGACGCTGAAAAAGTCGTCAGTGAGCGACACGCCGTAGAGCGGTAGGCCCCCGGTGTTGGTCACGACGAACTTGAACAGCGGGTTGATGCCGAACGGGACGAACAGAGGGTACATCGGGTCGTCGGGCGAGAGCCAAGTCTGGCCGCCGTCGATCGATATGTACTTCCTCACGTCGAGGCCGGGCTCGCCGGGGCCGCGGCGAGGGATGATGCTGATGCCGACGTTGTCGGTGTGCGGATCGGCACACGTCCAATTATTGGCTACGCCATCGCTGAAGGGCTCGGGTGTCTGTGCGATGAGGCCGACCTCGCCAGGGGTAACGATGTTCTTCCCTGCCAGAAGGCCGGCGCCCAGCGTGCCGCTCCACGACAGGTCGGTGATCTTGAGCGCGAGAGTCTCTGTCGGGCTGGTCGGGTCCCACGGGTCCAGGTGGCGGTAGAAGGAGCCGTTCACGGTGACGACGCCGCCGGTGACCGAGACATTCATCACGAGCCGATACCAGTTGTCTCCGGACGTTGAACCCACCATCTGCGCGGGAAGGAGGCCCGGGTTGGTGTCTGAAGAGAAGCCGAACTGACCCACGTTGACGGATGTCAGCTCCGTACCGATCCCGCCTATCTGATCGACAACGCTCAGCTTCGCGAAGTCTGGGTTGTTGCCGCCCCCTCGGTGAGCCACCATCGCCAGGCCGTCCCCGCTGCCATCGTCGAACATCGCCAAGATCCCGCCAGCGGTAGTGTGCCCGGCGGATGCGAACAGAACGTCCGCACGGATCGTGACGCCGCCGGACGCCGTGAAGTCGACGGCGTTCTTCGTGGCGGTGCCGTCCGCGGGCGTCGTGTCGTAGACGGTGATCCAGCTCTGGCCGGCCGGGCTGCCGCCGCTCCTTTGCCCGGTGAAGTTGATCGCGTAGTCGTCCCCGCCGACGACCGCGCGCGCGGGCGAACCACCGTTCGAGATCAGGTTCGGGTTCGCATTGATGTAGTCGCACGCGTACGCGGATGCCTTGCCCCACCAGATGACGTCCCGGTACGCGCCCCAGGTCTGGTTGTTCACGGTCGTGTTCTTCGTGTTGTCGTAGGATCCCGGCGGTGGTGGGTCCCACGGAAGGTTGACCGCGCTTGCCGAGGTGACCGCCGGGCCGGCGATCACCGCTGCGACAGCCAGCACGGCAGTCGCAAAGATGAGAATCCTACGGAGTCCTCTTGTCATGATGCCTCCCCACGTCGACGTCCCCGACATCCGCTACTCCGCTCTTACCTCGCCTCACGCCGAGGAGGGGACGTCAGCCCCGGCATGGACCGATGCCGACATCGAGCGTGCCATTCGCGAGGGGCTCGAGCCCGACGGAGAACCCCTCAGGGCTCCCATGCCTCGCTGGGACATGACAGATTCCGAGGTCAGGGATGTGATTGCCTACCTGAAGGAGTTGGATGAGCAATGATGGGTCCAGGCTACGGCTATACGACAATTGGCGCGTTCAGCTGGTGGGGCATGGCCCTCATGATGTTCTTCGGCGCGCTGGTCCTTGCCGGCCTCGTCCTCCTCACAGTCTGGGCAGTGAAGGCGGGGAGCAGTCAGGGCACGTCCGGCGGCGGCTGGCAATCACCCGGGACCACCGGGGCACGACGAAGCAGTCGCGGTCGCCAGGCGCAGGTTGGCGTCCGGGGAGATCACCAAGGAGCAGTACGAGGAGATCATGCGCCCTCGGCGGGTAGTTCGATGGATGAGAGAGCGAACGGTGCGCCGTCCACGAGAGAAGGAAGCGCAGCGAGCAGGACTGCCGATCCGACGCGCGCAGCCGGCGACTCCAAGAGCCACGCCAACCCTCGATCGCCCGGCACGCGCACACACCGGCTGCACTGGCACGTGCTGCTGACGCACTTCCCCATCGGCACGTTCGCGGGTGCGTTCCTCTTCATGCTGCTTGACGTGATCGCAGACGATGCATGCTACTCGCGTGCGGCCTACGTGAGTCTCCTCGCCGGAGCGCTCGTTGTGCTGCCCACCACCTTCATCGGCTGGACAACATGGAAGCGGCAATACAAGGGCTTCAAGAACACTCTGTTCAGAGTGAAGATCTTCACGGCGTTCGCGATGATCCCGATCAGCATCGGGCTCGTCGCGTATCAGACGCTTTATCCGTTCGACGCTCTCGATGTCATGCACAGCACCGCGCACCTGATCTACTTCGTCGGGGTAGTGCTGCTGATGCTCGGCAGCATCGTCGAAGGATACTGGGGGGCGCGGTTACACCATCGCTAGGCGCCCCGGACCCGCGCCGAGGCCTTGGAGTAGCGGCTTTCACACCTACTGTGATGACGTTTCACCCATTGCCCATAAGCACGTGCGGTTTGTGCGTTTTTCTCATGACGGGCGTGCCTATACTCGGTGCACGACAAGCGACTCACAAACGGGTCGTGCGGCCACGGCGCACGGAGGAATGACATGGCACGGTGCGAGACGATCCTGGAAGCGATAGGCCACACCCCGCTCGTGCGCCTCGGCCGCATCGATGCCGGCCTTCCTGCCCGCATCCTCGCCAAGCTCGAGCTGTTGAATCCCGGCGGCAGCCAGAAGGACCGCATCGCGCTCGCGATGATCGACGATGCCGAACGGCGCGGACTGCTTGAGTCAGGCGGCACCATCGTGGAAGCGACCGCCGGCAACACGGGCGTCGGACTGGCGATTGCCGCAGCGGTCCGCGGCTACCGTTGCGTGTTCGCCGTCCCTGACAAGATGAGCCACGAGAAGGTCGCAATGCTCCGGGCGTACGGCGCCGAGGTGGTCTGGACGCCAACGGCTGTGCCACCGGATTCACCCGAGAGCTACAACAGCGTCGCCGACCGCCTCGCTCGCGAGATTCCCGGTGCCTGGAGACCCGGGCAGTTCACGAACCAGGCGAACCCCGCCGCACACCACGCCACGACCGGTCCGGAGATCTACGATGACGCCGCAGGCCAGGTCGACGCCTTCGTCGCGGGCGTAGGGACGGGCGGCTCGCTCACCGGCATCGCGCGCTACCTGCGCGAGAAGAACCCCTCTGTGCGGGTAGTGGGTGCGGACCCGGCCGGGTCGATTCTCTCAGGCGACGAGCCGGGGTCCTGGATCGTCGAGGGTATCGGAGAGGACTTCTTCCCCGAGACCTTCGAGCCCGGACTCGTTGACGAGTGGGTCCGCGTCACCGACGCGCAGTCCTTCGCCGCGGCGCGTCGGCTCGCTCGCGAGGAGGGAATCCTGGCCGGTGGCTCCTCCGGCACAGCGTTGCACGCCGCCATACAACTAGCAGCGCGAATGCCCGAGGGCTCTGTCGTGGTGGTGCTTCTTCCCGACACGGGCCGCAACTACCTCTCGAAGTTCCACTCCGACGAGTGGCTCGTCGCACACGGCTTCGCCTCGCTCGTCGAGACCCAGTACGCGGAGGTCACCCCGTGAAGTTCGCGACGCGAGCGATCCATGCGGGCCAGGAGCCTGACCCCGCGACCGGCGCGACCATCGTGCCTATCTATCAGACCTCCACGTTCACGCAGTCCTCGCCCGCTGAGCATCTCGGTTACGAATACTCGCGCTCGGGCAACCCCACCCGCTCGGCTCTCGAAACCGCCATAGCCGCAGTCGAGGACGGTGCCCACGGGCTCGCGTTCGCCTCGGGCCTCGCGGCCGAGACCGCCGTGCTGTCACTGCTTCGTCCCGGAGACCATGTCGTCGCGGCCGAGGACCTCTACGGCGGCACGATCCGGCTTCTTCGGCACATCTTCGAACCGGTCGGCATCGAGACGACCTTCGTCGACACCACTTCGCTGGATGCCACGCGCTTAGCACTCACGCCTGCCACGCGCATGCTTTGGCTCGAGACACCGAGCAACCCGCTGCTCGCACTCACTGACATCTGCGCCGTGGCCCAGATCGCCCGGGATGCAGGCGCGCTTCTCGTCATCGATAACACGTTCGCAACGCCCTATCTGCAGCGTCCACTCGAGCTGGGTGCGGACATCGTCGTTCACAGCACGACCAAGTACATCGGCGGACACTCCGACGTCGTGGGAGGCGCGCTCGTGCTCGACAGGGAAGACCTGCGCGAGCGAACATCCTTCTACCAGAACGCGGCGGGCGGCGTGCCCGGGCCATTCGACTCGTGGCTCGTGCTGAGAGGACTCAAGACGCTCGCCGTGCGAATGCGCGCCCATTGCGAGAACGCGAGCAAGGTCGCCGAATACCTCTCCCAGGCCCCGGAAGTCGAGCGAGTCTACTATCCCGGGCTGCCCGCACACCCGGGGCATGACATCGCCGTCCGCCAGATGTCGGGTTTTGGCGGCATGGTCTCACTTCGGCTGTCGGGCGGGCGCGACGCGGCATGCCGCTTCCTGCGCGCTCTCTCAGGTCTTCTCGCTCGCCGAGAGCCTCGGCGGGGTGGAGTCTCTCGCGTGCTATCCGGCCGAGATGACGCACGCATCGATTCCCGCCGAGGAGCGGGCGCGGCGCGGCATCGGCGGTGGGCTCGTCCGCCTTTCGGCCGGGATCGAGGACGCCGAAGACCTGCTCGAGGACATCGAGCGCGCACTCGAGGCGGCGCGCCGTGGCTAGTCGCGCTCGCATGCCGCTCTCGGCGCCTGAACCGCGATTGGACCAGAGGGCCGATCGCGATTACATCTTGGGCACGGGCGACGAGGAGACCCGCAGACTCGGCATCCAGCACGACGCGTGGCGACCCATCGCGCAAGATTGCTGGCGGCGTGCCGGGATCGGACCCGGCAACCGCGTCCTGGACGTCGGTGCCGGCCCGGGCTTCGCCGCGTTCGACCTCGCCGAGATGGTGGGGCCCTGTGGACACATCACGGCCGTTGAGCGCTCGGCGCGCTTTGTGAACGCGGGCCGGGCAGAGGCGAAACGCCGGGGCGTCCAGAACATCGAGTACCTCGAGCTCGACCTCATGACCGACCAGCTCCCCATCTGCGGCTTCGACGCCGCATGGTGTCGTTGGGTGGCCTCGTTCGTTGAAGACCCTGTGCTGCTGGTATCGAAAGTCGCGGGCTCGGTGCGCACGGACGGCATCGCGATCTTCCACGAGTACGTCGACTACGCGTCTTGGAGGTTCTCGCCTCCGCTGCCGCTCGTCGAGGAGTACATCGGCAACGTGATGCGCAGCTGGCGAGAGGCTGGCGGCGAGCCGAACGTCGCGACCCTGATCGCGCGTGCGCTTGCGGAGCGGGGATTCGCCATCGAGAGCGTCGAACCGCGGATCTACTGCGTCGGCCCGACCGACCGGCTCTGGCGCTGGATCTCCACCTTCGTGGCCTCCAACCTCGGACGGCTGGTCGAGCTCGGCACGTGCACACGTACGTGGGCGTCGGCCGTGCTGGAGGAGTTCCGGGGCGCCGAGGCCGACCCGCGCACACTCATGCTCACCCCGATGGTGCTGGAGATCGTCGGGCGGCGGACTACCGGCGCGTCCGGACCCTGACGCGTCAGCACGAGCTGGGTCGCCTCGACGCCAGCGGTGCGTCGGAACGGGGGATGAAACCCCTGTTACGACAAGAAGGGGCACCGCATGAGGCGGGAGGCAATCCGAGCCGTCGTGGTGATCGGGCTCATCGCGATCGTCTACGTCTACGACGCACGCACCGGCCTCGTCCCCGACGTGTCCGGGCTCTATCTCACGCCCGTAGTCCTCGCGGCGTACTGGTTCGGACTGCCGGCCGGCCTGGCTGCGACTGCCGCGGCCCTGGCGGCTGATTTTCTTCTGCACCCGATCGGCCATCGCTCGGACGTGGCGGTTCACACCGTCACGCATCTCATGACGTACGCGTTCGCCGTGTTTGTCACCGCTCGGCTGAAAGAACAGCTCACCACCATCCGATTCCTCAGCGAGCGGCGGGATTACGAACTCGACCTGGCGCGAGAGCTGAACAATGTCGTGAGCGAGCACGCCGAGATCGCCGAGGACTCCCCGTTCGACGTAGCTATCCGGCTCGAACCGGCACGTGAGCTCAGCGGCGATCAGGTCTTGGCGCGAGGGAAGAACGGCGAACTGTTCGCCTGCATCGCGGACATCACGGGCAAGGGGGTGTCCGCGGCCCTCTTCTCGGCACTCCTCAGATCGCAACTCGATGACGCGCTCCGGGCCTCATGGGAGGTAGACGAAGTGGTGCAGCGCGTGAATGCCGGCCTGTTCGCCGCACTGCCGCCCGAGATGTTCGTGACGGTCCTCTGCTGCCACCTGCGCGCGCAGAGTCTCACCTTCGTGAACGCCGGCCACGAGCCAGCGTACCTCGTGCATACGCACGGCGACTCATCAGAACGGCTGCTTTCCGCCGACGCGCCTCCGCTCGGCGTGCAGCCGGTCGTGCCGGTGGATGTACAGGAGGTGACATTCGGCACCGACGCGCGGCTGGTGTGCTACAGCGACGGCATAACCGACAGTCGAGGCTTTCAAGGCGATCGCGCGAGACTACGAGACTTCATCCTTCGAAATCGCGCAACACCCGTGGGCGATCTCGCGGATCGCATTCTCGCTGAGGCCGCACAGGGTAGCACGATGCAGCGGGACGACATGAGTGTGATCGTTGTCGGGTGGAAGACAGGCTGATCTTCGTGCGCTCTCGCCGGGTGGCCATGGTAGACGGTGCGCTCCCGGCGCCCGGCCGAACCACCTTCGAATCCGCATAGAACTGAGGCTGAATCCCGGAACAGCATGCCCGATAATCGGCATGAGGGTTGCATTTGTCTTGGCATGATGCGGACAGGTGAGACAGGGATCGTGATGCCCAGCTTCAACACGGCGTATGCGCTGAGGATGGTCTTGGCGCTGTTGCTTCTCGCAGTCGCGCTGGGTCCGGTCTGCCTGCTCATGACGCCCGCGATGGCTATGGGTCAGAACGCCTTGAGCGAGGACTGCAATCCCTCCATCCCCAGCGCTGAGTGCCCGCACGCAGCCGCATCCAAGGCATTGCAGCCCGGGCAGCAATCGCCTCAGCTTCCCGCCGCCGCAGGCGACGTCGTGCGCCTCGATCTCACGCCCGCCACCGGGGGCCTCTTGCAGCCAGTCTTGGCCACGCCCTCTCCCCCGGTAACGCATCTCACGCCTCTGAGACTCTGATTCCCTCTCGTATTGCGCCCTGAGACGGGCGCCGCTCGCGCCGACGCGAACGTGTCGCGTCGTGCCTGACGTGTCCGAACCCTCGGCAACTTCGAACGAGGGTAGGCGAGAGGGAAACCCCCGTGAACTTGTTCTTGCCGATGCTCGCATCGGGACTGCTCACGAGCTTTCACTGCGTGATGATGTGCGGCAACATGGTCCTTTCCTACGCCGTCAAGGGCAGTGAGGAAGGGCCGGTCCTGCGCCGCTTGACGCCGCACTTCACCTATCACTCGGCGAAGATCGTGAGCTACGTGACGGTCGGTTTCCTGCTGGGCAGTGTCGGTGCCTTCATCAGCCAAGGCGCCCGCAGCTGGGTCAGCGTGATCGCGGGCGTGTACATGGTGCTCCTCGGCCTGCAGATGACCGGCAAGTTCCCGAAACTCAATCGAATACAGCCGCGACCTCCCCGTTTCGTGATGACAGGGCTCTCCAGACTCCGCCGGAAGGCAACGAGCGATGCTGCCGAAGGCGAGTCCAGCCTCGCCACTCCCGTGAGCTTCGGGCTCATGACAGGCGTCATGCCGTGCGGTCCGCTCATCGCCGCGCAGGTCGCAGCGGCCGGGTCGGGAAGCGCCATGACCGGCGGCCTGGCGATGCTGGGCTTCGGACTCGGCACCGCGCCGCTCATGCTGGGATACGGTGCCGTGGCGAGCTACCTCGGCACGCGATTCAAGCAGTACATGGGGGTGGCCGCTGCCATCGTGATCGTCGTCCTCGGGCTCGTGATGTTGAACCGGGGACTCACTGCTCTCGGCTCGCCGGTCAACTATCAGGCGGCCAAGCAGTACGTGCTCGGTACGACACCCGTGAATCTGGACGAGTCGCAGTTCAAGACCGGGACCGACGGCGTGGTAGAGGTGCCGTTCACCATCCAGGGCTACGAGTACATTCCATCCACGCTCGCGGTCCCGGCCGGCAAACCGGTTCGCCTCGTGGTCGATCGCAAGGACGCCAACGTCTGCTCCAAAGAGTTGGTGATCCCGAGCCTGGGCATCCAGGTACCGCTCGCGGACAACGGGATCACGAACGTCGATCTTCCGTCAACGCAGGCGGGCAACTACCAGATCACGTGTCAGATGGGCATGCTGTCGGGCACGCTGCAGGTGGGCGCTGGAGCCGCTCGCAGCGGGTCTCGCGTGCCGCAGCTGGTGCTCGTTCTCGTCCTCGCGGGCGGCGTTCTCGGCTACAGCCGCATCTCGAAGCAGCTTCGCCTAGAGAAGGAAGAGACCGCTCGCCGTGTTCACAAGGGCAAGGGACGCACGTCTCGAACTCCCCCGCCGCACCCGGCGGGGCTCTTCGGCCTCAAGCCCCAAGAAGTCGTCCTTGCGGTAGCCGGCGTGGCCGTGGCCGCTTTGCTCGGCCTCTCGTTCGGCGGCTACTTCGGCTAGCGGGTCAATCGCGAAAGGATCGATATCCATGACCACCACAGTCTTCAACGTCACAGGCATGCACTGCAGCTCGGCTTCGATGCTCATAACGATGAACCTGAACGACCATGATGGAGTTCAGGACACGAAGTGCGACCACGTGACCGGCCGTACCGATGTCACGTACGACCCCTCCAGGGTCCCCCCCGACCAGATCGTCAGCGAGATCGTGAGCGCCGGGTACGGCGCAGAGCGCGTCCGTTAAGGAGGATTCCGATGAGCTACTCAGGAAGCACGCACCACACCCATCACGCGCAGCCACCGCGAGGCCGGACTGCGGCGAAGACCGCGTCACCGGAGAGCGGCATCACGCGGCAGAAGGTGCTCGTCATCGGCGCGCTGATAGCCGTGGCGTTCTTCGTCGCCTACAGCTACGCCTCCGCAAAGACCACGGCCGAGGGACTCGGCTACACGAGCGACAACGCTGCGTACGCTGCGGCTGGCGGCCCGTCAGCGGGTGGCGCCGCAGGCGCCGGAGGTTGCTGCGGCAGCGGAGGAGCGGCAGCGGGTGGTTCGGCGGCCGGCTCGCCCGTCGGAGGCGGAGGCTGTTGCGGTGGTGGCGGCGGTGCACCCATTGAGGGTTCCACCGTGGTCGCTGGCGGTGTCCAGAAGATCTCGGTCGACACATCTCAGGGGAGCTTCAACCCCAACGTCATCAGGGCGAAGGCCGGAGTGCCCATCGAGATCGACTTCTCGCAGGCGCCCGGCGGCTGCCTCTCAGGAGTCGTCCTGCCTGATTTCGGAGTCCGGGAGAACCTCACCGACGGAGCCAAGACCGTGAAGCTCCCTGCGCTCTCGCCTGGTGAGTACAACTTCTTCTGCCAGATGCAGATGGTCTCGGCGAAGATCGTCGTCCAGTAACGCCAAGGGAGAATGAACATGTCAAGTCGAGGCACGAAACAAGTCTACAGACTCAGGGTCGAGGGCATGCGCTGCCGCTCGTGCGAGGCTCTGCTGAGCACCACGTTCGGTGCGCTGCCAGGTGTCCACGGGGTTCACGTCGATGCCGAGTCGGGTCTGCTTACCATTCACGTCGACACCGGCTTCCTTACCCAGGATGACATTGTCACGCGCATCATCGAAGCTGGCTTCCTGCCCGGTGAGCCGTTCGTGATCGCCGAGCGGGATCCCGGCAACGGCGGCGCTTCCGTCGAGGTTCCGATCACGGTGGATGAGGAGGCCGCGCAGGAAGCCGAGAGCCTCCGGGAGCTGTCGACGGCGTCTGCCGCCCCGACGAGTCCGGCACCAGACGTGCGTACCGAACCGGTCCCCGCGCCGACGGCGCCCGAGCCCTCCTCAGAGTCCCCGCATCATGCCGTCGCGACTCCCCATTCCACAGTGGACGCGACCTTCGCCGTCACCGGCATGACCTGCGCGTCGTGTGCCGCGATCATCGAGAAGGTCGTCGAGAAGGTGGCAGGCGTCGCGTCGGCGAACGTCAACCTCGCGACGGAGAAGCTGTCGGTCACCTACGACCCCTCGGTCATCGGCACCGGCGGCATCATCGAGGCCGTGAGACACGCCGGCTACGGCGCCGCACCTTTGAACGAGGTACCCGCCATGAGCGAGGGTGGTCACGTGCTGCTCTCTCTCAGCGGTATGACGTGCGCATCGTGCGCCGCGGTGATCGAGAAGTCGCTCCAGAAGGTTCCGGGAGTGTACACGGCGTCCGTGAACTTCGCCATCGAGACCGCCACCGTGGAATTCGATCCCATGACGGTCGGCCCCGATGAGCTCATCGAGACCGTCAAGCAAGCTGGCTATACGGCCGAACTCAAGGTCGAGACCATCGGCCTGTCCGCCGAAGGTGAGGACGCGCAGCGCACAGTACAGGAAGCGCACTACCAAAAGCAGCTCTTCTTCTTTGCCATGAGCTTCGCGCTCGCAACCCCCGCGTTCCTCGTATCGATGGTTCCGCCGTTCATGCAAGCCGTGCCCACGGCTGTCGCGAACTTCCTGGCGGCCACCGTGGGTGGCTCGTGGGACCCGATGATGGTCCAGAAGTACATCGCGTTCGTGTTCGCAACGCCCGTGCAGTTCTGGGCTGGCGCCCAGTTCTACCGCGGCTTCTGGCACGCGCTGAAGCGGCGCACTGGCAACATGGACACGCTCATAGCCATCGGTACCTCGGCGGCGTACTTCTACTCGCTCGCAGCGACGTTCGTTCCCTCGCTCGCGATGGAGCCCGTGTTCTACGAGGTTGCGGCGCTGCTCATCGCATTCGTCATCCTCGGCAAGCTCCTGGAGGCACACGCGAAGGGCAAGACGAGCGACGCCATCAAGAAGCTCATGGGCCTCGCGGCCAAGACGGCGCGCGTCGTGCGCGGCGGCACCGAGGTCGACATCCCTGTCGAGGAGGTCGTCGTGGGCGACGTCGTCGTCGTCCGTCCCGGCGACAAGGTACCGGTCGACGGCACGATCATCGAGGGTCGCTCCTCGGTCGACGAGTCGATGCTCACCGGCGAATCAATCCCGGTAGAGAAGAACGCTGGCGACACCGTCATCGGCGCGACCATGAACAAGCTCGGCTCGTTCAAGTTCCGCGCGACGAAGGTAGGGCGCGACACCGCGCTCGCCCAGATCGTCCGCCTGGTCGAGGAAGCTCAGGGCTCGAAGGCGCCGGTCCAGCGGTTCGCCGACGCCATCTCCGCAGTGTTCGTCCCGGCGGTGGTTGTCGTCGCCGTCCTTACGTTCCTCGCGTGGCTGTTCGTCGTGCCGAACTTCGTGAGCGCCGAGTTCTACGCCAGTACCACGATCTTCGTCGAAGCCCTGCTCGCCGGCGCGGCGGTCATCGTCATCGCGTGCCCGTGCGCGCTGGGGCTCGCAACCCCGACGGCCATCATGGTCGGCACAGGTAAGGGCGCCGAGAACGGCATCCTCATCAAGAACGGTGAGGCGCTCGAGACCGCCCACAAGCTCAAGGCCATCGTCTTCGACAAGACCGGCACGCTCACATACGGCAAGCCCATCGTGACCGAGTACGAGCCTTTCGGCACGTTCGATCGCGCCGAGGCCTTCCGTCTCGCGGCCGCGCTCGAGAAGTCGTCGGAGCATCCGCTGGCCGAGGCGATCGTGAACCATGCTAACGACAGCAACATCGCGGTCCCCGATGTCATCGACTTCTCGGCAGTGCCGGGTCACGGTGTCGTGGGTATCGTCGAAGGGCGCCGGGTGGCGCTGGGCAACCGCAAACTGATGACTCGAGAAGGCGTCGACGTCTCGGCGTACACCGCTCGCATAGAGCAGCTCGAGAGCCAGGGCAAGACCGTCATGCTCACCTCTATCGACGGACAGGCCGCGGGCCTCATCGCGGTGGCCGACACGCTGAAGGACAACTCCACCGAGGCCGTAGCGCGCCTCACCAAGATGGGCGTCGAGGTCTTCATGATCACCGGGGATAACCGGCTCACCGCCGAAGCAATCGCGGCGCAGGCCGGTATCAAGCCGGCCAACGTTCTTGCCGAGGTGCTTCCCGAGCACAAGGCCGAAGAGGTCGGCAAACTGCAGCAGCGCGGGCTTACCACCGCCATGGTCGGCGACGGCATCAACGACACGCCAGCGCTGGCACAGGCCGACATCGGCATCGCCATGGGCGCCGGAACCGACGTGGCCATGGAGACCGGCGGCATCGTGCTCATCAAGAACGACCTGCGCGACGTCGTGACGGCCATCGAGCTCTCGCGCGCCACCATGAGGAAGATCCGCATGAACTTCGTGTGGGCGCTCGGCTACAACACCCTCGGCATCCCGATCGCCGCACTCGGCCTGCTCCGTCCGGAGCTTGCCGGCGCAGCGATGGCGCTCTCCAGCGTCAGCGTCGTCTCCAACTCGCTGCTGCTGCGCCGTTTCCGTCCCACCCTCGCCAATAAGGCCGCATAGCGGCCTCATAGGAGCTGATACCCGATGAAGAAGGTCCAGATAGCTGCCGTGGGCATCACAGCGACGCTCTCCCTCGCGCTCTTCGCGTGGGGGACCGTCGCGGGCGCCGAGGAGGTGATGGGCATCGTAGCGGACTCGGGCGATGCGCAGATCATCGTTTCGGACCAACCGGATGCCAAAGGTAGTGTGACGATAGACAAGGTGGTCGCCCCCGACGACGCGTTCGTGGTCATCCACCAGAACGACGGCGGCATGCCGGGCGAACGGCTCGGCTACGCCGAGATTGAAGCGGGTACGACCCGAGACGTCAGCGTGAAGCTCGATGCGGATGTCGCCATGACACCCGAGTTGCTCGCCGCGGTGCACATCGATCGTGGCGAACCCGGCGAGCTTGAGTTCGACATGGAGGATGCAGAACTCAGTCCCGACAAGCCCTACTTCGAGGACGGCAAGGAGGTCGCATCCGCGTTCAGGGCCGCCGAGTTCGGAGTGCCCGCGACGATGAGCGAGGCATCCATCGAGGCTGGCGACCAGCCCCTCGGCGAGTCCGTGATGATCGCCAAGGCGGTCGCGCCCTCCGACGCGTTCGTGGTGGTTCACAGGGCCAGGGCCGACGGGATGCCCGGCGAGCGCGTCGGCTACGCCCCGGTCAAGGCCGGCGAGACCTCGAACATCGAGGTGAAGCTCGACGAGGAGATCGACGGCCGCACGACGTTGCTCGCGGCCGTTCACGCCGATCGTGGCGTGACAGGCACTCTCGAGTTCGACATGGAAGACCCGGTCGCCAGCCCCGACCAGCCGTTCTTCGTCGACGACATGGAGGTCGCGATCGCATTCGACGTCGGACCGTTCGGAGTGACGGCCGATGAAGCATCGGTGGTCGCGACGGCTCAGGTGGGTGCCTCATCGGCGCTCGTCATCGATGATGTCGACGCGCCCGCGGATGCGTGGGTCGTCATCCACAAGGACGCCGGCGGGGAACCGGGCGAGCGCGTAGGCCTGGAGCGGGTGGAGGCCGGGACATCCCGCGACGTGAGTGTGGACCTGACCACCGACATGCTCTCTGAGCAGCTGTTCGTAGCGCTCCACGCTGATCGCGGCGTCGCCGAGCAGTTCGACTTCGACATGGACGACAAGCTCGGCAGCCCCGATCAGCCGTACTTCGTCGATGGCCAAGAGGTCGCCACTGCGGTCAGGGTGAGAGACTTCGGCCACGCGACTCCGGAAGGCACGGCGGCGATCGAAGCGTCCGAGCAGACCATCAAGGACGCACGCCTCGTTGTTGACCTTGCTGTCGCCCCCGAACCTGCCTGGATCGTCGTACACCTGGATGCGGACGGGATGCCGGGCGCACGTATCGGCCTGCTTGCCATAGGGGCCGGCACGACGCACGGCGCGGTCGTGCAGCTCGACGCCTCGAAGCGGCTCACCGGCACGCTCTTCGTCGCCGTTCACGCCGACCGAGGCGAATCGCGCATGTTCGAGTTCGACATGATGGACACGATCAACAGCCCTGACCAGCCGTTCTTTGTGAATGGCGAAGAGGTGGCCACGGCCGTGATCGCCCGATAGACCCGCAGGACCGCCCCCGATGGCACCTGTCCTCGGCGGGCCGTGCGAGTGGATACGACTGAATGAAAGCGGCACTACATATCAAGACGGCAGGCTTCTACTGCGGGGCCTGTCCCAAGGTCGTCGAGAAGGCGGTCGCGTCGCTCGACGGTGTGCTCGACGTGGTGGCCGTTCGCTCCATGGGGCTCACGTCGATCCTGTACGACACCGACCGCGTCGACCGCGCCACGATCTGCGACCGAATACGCAAGGCCGGCTTCTCAGCCGAGCCGATCGACCGGGACGACCCCCGGGAGTAGATGGAGGACTTAGCGATGTCCAAGAACAAGAGCGGTCAGGCATCTAAGAACGCGCCGCGCAACCAAGGCGGCAAAGCCAAGGCGGCGGCCCAAGCCACGGAGCCGCGTGAGAACTCGGGATCGACGGCAACGAGGTCTTCGGCGATGTGGATCATCACCGGTCTCATCGTCGTCGGGCTCGTTGTAGGCGTCGCCATTGCGGGCGCCAAGTCGGGGGATGAGGCATCCGGGCCGGGCGGTCCGTCCGGGACTCCCGCGCCCTCTGCCGAGGAAGCGAAGTACATAGGACGCTTCCTGCCCGACGGATACGAGGAACCAGCCATCGACGACGGTGGAGAGGTGTCGGCTGACACTCCAATGGCTCAGATCACCGCCACCCAGGATGCGAAGGGCGTCACTATACCCGTATCCGAACTCGCCGCGAAGCGCAACGTGGCCTTCCAGTACCAGAAAGCGGACGGCACTCCGATCCCGCTGATCGCGTACATCAAGCCCTCGGGCAAGCTCTTCGTGGGGGTCAGCTACTGCGTCCCCTGCAAGGGAACGGGTCAGACCCTTACCACGGACGGCATGCTCACGTGTGACTCGTGCGGGACGAAGCGCGACCTCGAAACGAGCACAGGGATCAGCGGGGCGTGCAAGCTCTATCCGCTCGACGAACTGCCTGTGACTGTGGGCGATGGTCAGATCTCGATCCCGGCCGCGGCGCTCGACGGCTGGACCGTCCAGCCGCTCGATCGTCAGGTCGGGTAGCAGCCCCG
>CAYWCB010000026.1:0-3361 GCA_964456615.1 uncultured Eubacteriales bacterium
CTGGCTCACCTTGCCCTGGAGTCGGTCACGGCCGCGTTGCACGGCCGTTAGCAGTTTGCCGAGGTTGACCTCGAGGTTGGCGAGCATCTCGTCGGCGTAGTCCTCGGCGCCAAGGCGGATCTCGCGCTCCTTGGTACGCGCGTCGTCGAGGATAGCGGCCGCCTGCTGCTCGGCGAGCTTCACGACCTCCTGTTCGCTGGCGATAGCCTGCGCGCGGTCGCGTGCCTCCTCCAGAACGCGATTGGCTTCCTTCTCGGCCTCCTCGAGCATCTCCTGGCGTTCCTTGACGATCCAGCGCGCCTGCTTGAGTTCGTCGGGGAACTGCGCCCTGATCTCGTCGACGATCTCGAAGACCTTGTCCGGGTCGACCATCTTCATGTTCGAGAACGGCACCGCTCGCCCGGTCTCGACGACCTCTTCGATGCGATCGATGAGGGCCATGATGTCCATTGAGCTGCCTCCCTAGCGAGCGCCCGAAGTGCGCTCTAGTGCGATCGCGACGTGTTCGGGTACGAGTCCGCGTACCGATCCGCCGTGCCGCGCGATCTCCTTTACCGCCGACGAACTCAGGTACATGTACTCCGGTATGGCCATGATGAACAGGGTCTCGACCTTGGAATCGAGCCTCCAGTTCAGCGCAGCCATCTGGAACTCGCGTTCGAAGTCGGTCACCGCGCGCAGGCCCTTGATGATGACCGTTGCGCCCTCCCTCTCGGCGAAATCCACCAAAAGAGTATCAAAAGGCTTCACGGACACGTTAGGGAGGTCGTGCGTCGCCTCCTCGATGAAGGCGACGCGTTCCTCCACCGAGAAGAGCGGCCCCCCGCCCTTCTCGGGGCTCAGTGCCACGCCGACGAGCACCTCGTCGAAGAGCGTCGCGGCGCGTTCGATGATATCGAGGTGTCCCGACGTGATCGGGTCGAATGTGCCGGGGCACAGCCCGCGTCTCACGCAGCGTCTCCCCTCGTGTAGGTCCCTGCGTCGATCCGGGTGGAGCCGTAGCGGAGCTCGAACAGCGGCTCGAGCGCGACGGGCCAGGAGACGTCGTCCGCCGCGGCGTGCTCCCACACGACGATTGCCCCGTCTGCCAGGCACCCGGTCTCTCGAAGACCGTCGATAAGGGCTCTGACCTCGGATTGCCCGATTCTATAGGGAGGGTCGAGAAAGAGCAACGAGAACGGGGTGCCCGGCAACGCGCCGCGCCGTGCGAGGGCGCGCACGTCCGCATGGATCACCGTCACCCGGTCTTTGGCGCCGAGCAGCGCGACATTCGCGCGAAGGACGCGCACGGCATCGGCATTCTTCTCGACGAAGGTCGCGTGGAGAGCGCCTCGCGAGATCGCCTCGAGGCCGAGGGCGCCGCTGCCGGCATACACGTCGAGGACGGACCCCCTGCCCAGATCGGCTCCCAGGCGGGCGGTGAGCGCGCTGAACAGGCCCTCGCGGACGCGGTCGGAGGTCGGCCGGGTCGATCGGCCCCTGGGTGCGGCGATGGCGCGGCCTTTGAACTCCCCCGCCACGATCCTCATCCGCTGCTCACCCACTCCCAGTCCCGGGCGAAGGACTGCTCCATGACGAGGCGCAAGGGGGAATGGACCGGCTGTGAGAGATGTGGGTCCTCGGCGACGAGCGCGGAGGCATCGGCGCGCGCGGCGTCGAGGAGATCGGTGTCGGTGATGATCGAGGCCAGCCGAAGCTCCGGCATCCCATGCTGTCGCGCTCCGAGAAGCTGGCCCTCGCCGCGCAGCCTGAGGTCGTGTTCCGCAAGCTCGAAGCCATCAGTCGTGCTGGCGATCGCCTGCATGCGCTCTCGGCTCTCGTCCGTACGGGCGTCGGAAAAGAGCAGGAACTCCCCGGGGTGAGTCCCCCGGCCGATGCGGCCCCGCAGCTGGTGGAGCTGCGCGAGACCGAATCGCTCCGCGTTCTCGACGATCATGAGCGTCGCGTTGGGGACATCCACCCCGACCTCGATGACGGTCGTGGACACGAGCACGTCGATGAGCCCGTCGCGGAATTCGCGCATGGTAGCGGCCTTCTCGGCGGGCCGCATGCGCCCGGTGAGCAGTGCGACGCGCAGGCTGGGGAAGACCTCCGAACGCAGCCGTTCAGCCTCTCTCGTGGCCGCCTTCGCCTCCACCTCCCCCTCCTCGACGAGTGCGCAGACGATGTAGGCCTGGTGTCCCCGTCGAACCTCCTCGCGGACCCGGTCGTATGCCTTGTCCCTGCCGGCGCGCGAAACGAGACGGGTCGTCACACTCACGTTGCCACCTGCCGTATCGGGGCGCGTTCTGAGATACGAGGTGTCGAGGTCTCCGTAGAGCGTGAGCGCGAGGGAGCGCGGGATCGGCGTCGCGGTCATCACGAGGAGGTCGGCCGCCGCGCCCTTCGCCCGCAGCCCGAGGCGCTGACCCACGCCGAACCGGTGCTGCTCGTCCACGATCGCCAGCGAGAGGCGCTTGATGGTCACCGACTGCTCCAGCAGGGCGTGTGTGCCGAAGAGCACGCCGAGGTCGCCTCTTGCGGCCGCCTCGAGGATCGTCCGTCGCTCCGAGGCCGTGATCGAGCCGGTGAGGAGCGCCCAGCTCACACCGGCGGAGTCGAGGAGCGGCCCGAGCTTCTCGGCGTACTGGATCGCCAACACCTCGGTGGGCGCCATCATGGCCGCCTGCATGCTGGTGTCAACTGCAGCGCACAGTGCGTGTGCCGCCACGAGCGTCTTGCCCGTCCCGACGTCGCCGAGCAGCATGCGGTTCATAGGCCTCGGCGAGGACATGTCCGCGAGGATCTCGTCGACGGCGCGTTGCTGATCGTCGGTCAGTGTGAAGGGCATGGACTCACCGAGCCTGGTCAGAGCCGTGCCGCCCAGGGTGTGAGAGATGCCTGCGTGCTCGCGCGTCAGCGAGTGCTTGCGTCGGGCCAGCCCGAGTTGGAGGACGAGCAGCTCGTCGAAAGCGAGCCGCCTCCGGGCCGCCTGCGCGCTGGCGGAGTCGTCCGGGAAGTGGATCTGGTGAAGCGCCGCGGCGTAGGACATGAGTCCGCGCTCGAGTCTGACGTCCACCGGCAGGTGGTCGGGGACGTCCGCGTAGTCCTCGAGCGCGTTGGAGACGAGGCGCCGGAGCCAGTTCACCGAGAGGCCCTCCGTCGTGCGGGAGGATGCGCGCGAGGAGGGTCGGGTCCTCCTCGGCGGGGAGTTTCTCGACGTAGGGTCCCTGGATCTGCTTGATGCCTTCGAAGCCCATGCTCACGCGGCCCGCGAGCGCCACGCGGTCCCCCGCCGCGAACTGCTGGGCGCGATAGGGCTGGTTGAACCACACGCCGACAAGC
Source organism: uncultured Eubacteriales bacterium (assembly GCA_964456615.1). Classification (GTDB taxonomy): domain Bacteria; phylum Actinomycetota; class Coriobacteriia; order Anaerosomatales; family CAVRZR01; genus CAVRZR01. The sequence continues at coordinate 3,325 of CAYWCB010000026.1, forward strand.
ACGCCCGTGCCGTCGACGATGGCGACCTCGACGACAC
>CAYWCB010000026.1:3408-8317 GCA_964456615.1 uncultured Eubacteriales bacterium
CACGCCCCACGACGGTCGCGTCGACTCCGATCTTGGCCGACGCGAGGGTCTCGATCCGCGTCAGATCGAGGTAGCGGAACGGGTAGTGCCGCGCAAGGTCGCCGACGGTGTCGATGCCGAGTTTGGCCAGCAGCTTCGCGCGCGTGGTGTCCACGAGACGTACGCGGCCGACGGGCTCCGCCCACGCGGCGAGGGCGGCGGCGCGATCCGCGTTCGGTGCCGGGGCTCGCATGCGCGCCCGACTACGATGCGGGGTAGAACGCTAGACCGACTGCCCGTGGGCCCGAGTACGTGCCGATGACGGCTCCGACGTGGCCTAGCGAGTCGATCTCGCAGTCGGCTCCAGCAGCCTCGAGGGCCAGCCGCAACTCCTCGGCAAGATCAGGCGCGACTGCCTGAAGGAGCGCCACGCGCAGCCTTCCCTTCTTGCGGGACTCCTCGGCGACGTGTGCGGCAAGCTCGGCGATGGCCTTGCGCGTCCCCTTGACCTTCTTGAACGGTTCGATGGTCCCCTCGTCGTTGAATGTGAGGATCGGCTTGATGTTGAGCAACGACGCTGCAAGGCCCTGCGCCTTGCCTGCCCTGCCGCCCTTCACGAGGTAGTCGAGCGTATCGAGAATGAAGAGAAGGCCAGTCGCCTGGGCGGTCTCGGTGCAGCCACTCACGATCTGCTCGGCGCCGGCACCGGAGTCGCGCAGATCGACAGCCCGCTTGACGACGAGTCCGAGCGCCTGGGAAACGAGCTTGGTGTCGATGACGTGTACGGGCACAGAGGACGTCTTCGCCGCAAGGGTGGCCGACTCGACCGTCCCGGATAGCGCGGCGGACAGGTGGATCGAGACGATCGCCTCGCACCCCTCGGTCGCGAGTGCGGAGTAGGCGGCCTCGAAATCGGCGGGTGATGGCTGAGAGGTCGTGGGCAACACCGGGGAGGTGGCCAGCCGCTCGAAGAACTCCTCGGGGTGCATGTCGACCCAGTCGTTGTGGGTTTCCTCACCAAAGAGCACGCGCAGCGGCACGAGACGGACGCCGTGTTGCTCGAGCCACTCCGGCGTCAGATCACAGGTGCTGTCGCAGACGATCCCTACCTGAGACACGAGGCCCCCTCTCCAGACGGGATTCCGGGATCCAAGGCCGTCATTCGGCGGCCAGGATGACGGGGTAGAGCGGCTGATCGCCGCGATGCGTCTCGATCTCCACGTCCGGATGTGCCTCGCACAGCCGCGCCTGCATCTGCGCGAGGAGGTCGTCATCGAGATCGGACCCGGCGAGCACGGTGAGCGTGTCGGCGCCGGCCACGAGTCCGTCGGCGAGTCTCAGGGTCACGTCCAGGACGTCTTCGCCGACCACCTCTATCTCGTGGTCGGCGATCCCGATGATCTGCCCGGCCGTGATCGGCCCTGACTTGCCCACGGCGTCCTTGACCGCCCGCGTGACCTCGCCGGTCCGAACCGCGCTCGCTGCCTGTGTCATCGAGTCGGCCGTGGCGTCGAGGTGCTCTCCTCCATCGTAGGCGAGGAGCGCAGCGAACGCCTGCGGTACCGACTCGGTCGGCACCACGGACACGGGGCGATCGGCCACGCCTACCACCTGTTGGGCGGCCATGACGATGTTGCGGTTGTTGGGCAGGATGATCGCGGCGTCGGTATCGAGGCGGTTCACGGCCTCGAGCAGCTCGGCCATCGACGGATTCATCGTCTGACCGCCGTTGACGACGATATCGGCGCCCAGGCTCACGAGGATGTCCTTGATGCCCTGACCGACCGCCACGGTCACGAATCCGATCGGCTTGCGAGGCCCCTCCGGCGTCATGCCCTGAGCAGCCGGGCTCTCGGCACCGGTAGCTGCACCCGCCTCTGCTCGCAGGCCGGCAGCGCGTGCGGCCGTCTGCCTGCGCATGTTGTTGATGTGCACCTCGGCGATCTCGCCGAGGGAGGTAGCGTGAGCGAGCACAGCAGAGGGATCGTCGGTATGCACGTGGATCTTGAGCTGGGCATCGTCGCCGACTACGAGCTCCGATCCGCCGATGCTCTCGACGTAGGCGAGCATCGACTCCCTGTCGAGCGCGTCTCCGAACAGCAGGAACTCCGTGCAGTACAGGTACTCCGTGTCATCCCAGTCGTCCGCGGGCTGGACGTGGAATTCGACCTCCCGTTCGGCGGCGAACTCCTCTATCTGCGCCTCCTGCCCTCTGAGGGCTGCGGAAAATCCCTCGCCGAGGATGGCGAGCCCCAGACCGCCGGCATCCACCACACCGTTCTCCTTGAGCACGGGGAGCAGGTCCGGAGTGCGGCGAACCGACTCGAACGCGGCTGCGGAGATGGAGACGAGCGCGGCCTCGGGCCCCTCGCCTGCCTTCGCGGCGGTCCGGGCGGCGTTGCTGGCGTCGCGGAGGACCGTCAGCATCGTTCCCTCGACCGGCTTTCGCACGGCCTGGAAGGCGACGGTCACCGAGCGGTCGAGAGCCCGCGCGACGAGTGTGGTGTCGAGGGTCTCTGTCTCGCGCGCCACGTCGCACAGCCCGCGGAGTATCTGGCTCAAGATCACGCCCGAGTTGCCCCGGGCACCCATGAGCGACGCGTGGGTGATAGCGGCGCAGACCTCGTCGGACGTTGCCTCCGCGCTGAGTTGGCCGAGCTCCTTCACGACAGCGTCCATCGTGAGCGACATGTTGGTGCCGGTGTCGCCGTCGGGTACCGGGAAGACGTTGAGCTTGTTGACGTCTTCCTTTCGGGACTTCAGCGCATCGGCCGCGGCTGACACGAGGGCGATGGCGCGCTGCGCGTTCGTCATCGACGTGCCGCCTCCTACTTGCGGACCTTCACGTCCTGGACATGCACGTCCACGGCCGAGACCTTGACGTCCGCCATGTGCGTGAGGACGTAGCGGACGCGATTCGTGAGGTTATGGGAGACCTCGGTGAGGTTCGTACCGTGCTCGATGATGACGAAAAGATCGAGACGTACGCTGCCGTCGTCATCGGTGGTGACCCTGACGCCCTTGCGCAGCTTCTCGCGGGAGAGCGCCTGTGCGACACCATCACGCAACGTGGGGCTCGCCATGCCGACGATGCCGTAGCACTCAAGCGCTGCAAAGCCGGCCATGTCGGCCAGGACGTCGTTGGCGATCTGGACGGTCCCTGGTACCTCGCGCGTCATGCAGGCTCCTCGAAGAGCTGCTCGCTATCGGCGTTGAGTTCTCTCAGAAGAAGGTCGACCGAAACGTCGTGCACAGACGCCACGGCCGAGACCGTCTCCATGCTCGCGGCGTAGCAGCCCGGACATCCGAGGCCGAAGCGGTCGAACACCTCGGCGGCGCGCGGGTGGGTCGCGAGCGCCTCGCTGATGAGTGTGTCAGCTGTGATGGCGTGCACGGAACTCCTTCCGCAGTTGGGAGCGTGGTCAGTATATCGCAGGCCGAGGCGCAGCCCGGCTGCTCTGCGAGCCACAGGGTGCGGCGACGGACCCGTGGTTACGCGCTCCCGTGGGAGCGGTTGCCCCGGTCTTGTTCGGCGTGCTACCATCTCTTGCGTTTTGCGTCCAGATGACCACGTGCCGTGTTCGCGGTATGAGAGCGCCAAGGAGCCCCACGGATGTCGAAGGTCTGTAGCGTGTGCGGAAAGAGCCCGGCCGCGGGCCGCAACGTGAGTCACTCGCATCGCGTGACCAATCGGATGTTCCGTCCGAACATCCAGAAGGTCACTGCTGTCGTCGATGGTCATGTCCGCAAGATCAACGTGTGCACCAAGTGCATGAAGGCGGGCAAGATCCAGCGCGCCTAGCGCGAGCCGACGGCCTCTCCGGGCCGTCTTCGATCTACCAGGCCGGTGCCCCGGCGATCTCCGCGTCAAGCATGTCGCGCAATGCTGCGACCACGTGGGGGTCGAACTGGGCGCCGGCTTCTCTGTCCAACTCGGCAAGCGCCTCTTCTCGCGACAGCGCGCGGCGGTACGGGCGATCCGACGTCATCGCCACGAACGCATCGGCCACCGACAGGATGCGCGCAGCGAGCGGTATGTCCTCCCCGGCGATCCCGGCCGCGTATCCCGACCCGTCGTAGTGCTCGTGGTGGTGGTAGACGATCGGGGCGACGTCCTTGAGCGTCGGCGACTGCTGCAGCAGTTCCGCGGCAACGACCGGGTGCATCTTGAGCAGTGCCCACTCGACCGTCGTCAAGGGACGCTTCCGGACACCGCTCGCATCGCCCGTCGCGATCATGCCGATGTCGTGCAGCAGTGCCGCGATCTCGAGTGACCTCGATTCGTGCTCGTCGAGCCCCATCGCTTTGCCGAGTGCCCCGGCGCATCCGACGACTCGATCGGTTCCACCGTGCGAGCACGGGTCCTTGGTCTCCAGGGCGAGCGCGAGCGTCTTGAGCGTATCGAAGTACAGGTCTCCGGCTGTTTGGACGGCTTGCGCGTGACGCAACGCGGAGGCACCTATCCTACCCAACGACTCGAGTGTGGAGAGCGAGGTCTGCAGAAGCGTCGTCGAGTAGGCGCGTCTGCCGACGTTGAGGACGCCGAGGCTGGACTCGTTGTCGGCGACGGGCACCGAGATCGCCGAGCGGATGCCGTGGCGTCTGCTCAGGGTGGCGCGTCCGGGGAGGTCCTCGATGACGACTGGCTTGCCGGACGCGAAGACCATTCCCGCGATCCCCTCCCCTTTGGGCAAGACGGTGTCTGAGACGACGTGTGGCTCGAGGCCGTGTGCCACAGCGATCATGAGCTCGGATGCCGCATCGTTCGCGAGCATCACGCTGCCGGTGTCCGCGCCGAAAATCCATGACGAACGGCTGACCGACGACCGGTTTGCGCTGATCGTTCCGCTGACAGCGGGAGTCGCGGAGGCGGAGATCGAGACCGGTCTCGGCGACGCGATTGTGTGCGGCTCGGTGGCCATCGAGGAGA
>CAYWCB010000026.1:8327-15145 GCA_964456615.1 uncultured Eubacteriales bacterium
ACGAGTCTCGACAGGTCCTGGGCAGCCTCCAGCAGTTCGCGAGCAGCCGAGATCTCCGTGCGCCCGATGTGCGCGGCAAGAGCCGCGATGAGCGTCCCACGCGCCTGTCGCGCTGTCGCGGTCACGTAGGCCCGGACGGGCTCGGTGTCGCCCCGGAAGTCGACGGCCGCGACGCCGGACGTATCTCCCACACGCAGCGGCACCGCCAGCCTCCACAACGGCGCACCAGCGGCGGTCGGGTCCCTGTGCTCCAGCGGAGCGAGGACTTCCAGAGATTCGTCGATCGCCCGACCGGGGATGGTGTTCTCGCGCGGGATCGGTAGCGCGGCGGGTGGGCGCGGGCCGACGGCGTCGATCAGACGCAGGTTGTCCGTCGCGGGGTCGAGGAGCCAGAGGTGGCTGGAGATGACGGTGCCTGCGGCTGACATCGATGCGGACAGCTCCCTGAGGACATCTGCGGTCTCGATGCTCTCGTGGGAGGCCACAGCATGCGGGACCGCTTCAGAGGCAGCTTCGAACGCGCCGGTTGGCGCAGACTCCGGCTTCGCTATGACCGCGGGGCGGGTGCCGGACGTGGGCGGGGCAGTGCCCGGCGGTGTTCGCCTTGCGTCATGCGGTTCGGGTTCGCGGGAAGCATTGCGCATGCGACGTGCTGCGCCGATCGCGATGGTCGCCGCTGTGGCCGAGGCGACGGCGGACGCGGATGCGAGCACAGCAGAGCCCGTCACCGCTGCGACGATGGCGAGCAGGAGACCCGCGACCGCGGTGATTGCGAGCATGCTTCGTGTGATGCGATCAAGCGGAGGCGTCCCGATCCCCTCCCTCGACAGCAGTATATGTCCGCCGGCCTTCAGCGGACTGTGATGTGAATCACTCCACGTGAGGTGCGGACACGCGCTCGCGTGCGAGAAGCGTGCCGTTCGTCAGAACGGACAGGACGAGAAGAACGCCCGCGAAGACCTCGATGGTCGCCTCTTTGTCGACGAGCACGTTGCTCAACCCCCGGGAGTCGAGTGGACCTAGCGCCTCCTCCGACAGCGGGTACTTCAGACCGGAGCACGTGACGGTGGCCTGGCCCCCCACAGCGAACAACGAGACGAGGGCGCCCAGTCCACCGAGCTCCAACCTCGACCGTCCGTCGCAGGACAGGAGCCACCCTCGCGCGTCGGGCTCGAGTACACGCGGCTGTCGATCGGCATGCCGACGCAGGGTGCCTATCGCCGCGAGAGTGTGGTCGAGGCGTCCGCCGAGGACGCCGGTCAGCCAGATCTCGCTCGCTTCGGCGTCTCGCGCCGCGTCGAGCGCGAGGTCAAGGTCGGTGACGTCCTTCTCGGCGGGAACGGTCTTGAAACGCGCGCCGGCCTCCCGAAGACGCAACTCGTCCTCGCGTGCGAGTGAGTCGAGATCCCCCACGACGAGATCGGGAGCGACATCGGCCGACAGACACACGCTGCCCCCGCCGTCCGCGGCGATCACCAGATCGCACCGGGCGGCGAGGTCCGCGACGAAGGAAGGGTCGGTGGCCATCGATGCAACGATGAGCGCTCTCACGCTCCCTGCCCCTTTGTGTTCCGGGTCGCCGGGCTCGGGACCGCCCTCTCGAGAACGGGCAGGACCGCGACGGTAGCGGCTGCGCACAGCACGAGTGAGGGCAGGAGATAGGTGCCGTTGTAGAGGAGGGAGTACAGCCACGCCGGCTGCCCCTCGGGCGCGTACTCAGCGAAGAACACGACGCCTGACAGCCAGTGAGCCGCGAAGCGGAACGAAGTACCGAGCGCGATGTAGGGCAGCGCGACCATGGCGGCCGTGGCGTGTCCTCGGCGAGCGGTCGCGGCATGCCACGCGCCTGAGCCGAGGCCCGTGAGGCCGACCAGGCCGTAGGCGACGGGATAGTCGAGCAGGACCTGGAGCGGGTAGTAGATGTGCGGGTCGACCAGCAGGTCGACGCAACCGTAGAGAGCGCCGGCCAAGAGTCCCGGTCCGAGGCCGCGCCGGAGCGCCAGAACGAAGATCGGGACCATGTTGAGCGCGACCGTGCCCCCCATGGGCATGGTCCAGAGCTTCAGCGTGTTCAACACCGCCGCGAGGGCGACCGCCAACGCGATCTCGACCATCATCTGGATGCGTTCGCTTCTCATGCTCGACTCACCTTCACTAGGCGACAGCCTCGGCGCGCGAGGTACCGCGAACAGGTGCCGGGAGAGAGCCGGAAAGCGGTCAGAGTGCCGTGTGCGTGCCCCGCATTACCGGGGCCGTCCATCGGTCGCAGCTCACCTGCTGCCTCTCAGCCGCCTTTCGGCAGCTCCCGACACGGTCGTACTGCGCATCCTACACGGGTGCGACGCCACAGGCAACGGGCGGGCGCCTCGTCGCGACTGGCGGTCTGCGCACGCTACTGCATCTGCAGAAGGTATGGATACGGGTTCACGGCGCCTCCACCGCCCGGATGGATCTCGAAGTGGAGGTGAGGCGAGCCTCCGCGGGCGTTGCCGGTGGACCCGCAGTAGCCGATGACCTCGCCAGCGCTCACGCGCCCCCCCGTTCGAGCGTAGCCGCTGAGGTGGGCGTAGTAATACGTCCAGCCGTTGTCGGCGGCCAGCCAGATGGTGAGGCCGCCAAGACCGCTGGACGACGCACGAATCGAACCGGAAGCGACCGCCACGAGCGGGGTACCGCGCGGAGCCATGATGTCGGTGCCCTTGTGGCGTCGTCGGCCACCGCTGCGAGACGCGCCCCAGGTGTCGCTGAAGTAGTAAGCTCCGCGTACCGGGAATACGAGTCCGTTCGGACCCGGCGCCGCGATGAAGTCGTCGTCCGAGTCCGAGCTGTAGCGGGCGCGGCTGGCGCGGCGAGCGCGCGCGAGCGCCCGCTGGGCTCGCTCGAAGCGGGCCTTCAGCTTCTCGAGGCGTCTGACGAGCCGGTCCCGCTCGCGTTTCAGGTGCTTGAGCTCCTTCCCTCGCTTCGCTCGTTCGGCCTTGGATTGTCCAAGCTGGGTATCGAGTCGGCGCTGAAGGCGCTCGACACGCCGTATCGCGCTCGCGTCGGCATTGCCGATTCGCTGCATGTAGTCGAGGCGCGTGATCATCTCCTCGAAGCTGTCGGCCCCAAGGATGACCTCGAGGTAGTCCCCGTAACCCGTGCGGTACATGCGCTCGGCCCGGCGGGAGAGCACCGTGCGGGATCGCGACAGCTCCCGCTCGGTGGCGGCGATGCGCGTCTCGAGCCGCTCGATGCGAACGTCGGCCTCGTCGACGCGCCAGTAGGCCCGGTCGTAGGCCCGACCTGCTCGCCTCGTCTCGCTCCTCAAGTCGGCGAGCTGGGCCTTGAGTTCCGATACGGTCGCCCCGTGGGCCGCGCGCGGACTCGCGGCAGCCGGCAGGGCCAGTGCGAGCGCGAGCAGCGAGATGAGTGCTGCGCGACGCGGTGTGCCTGTCAGATGCAAATGCAAAGCGTGACCTCGATACCCTCAGTCCTGGGGAGAGCCGTACGTCTCGCCGAGAGCGCGGTAGAGGGTCCGTGCGACCTGATCCGCCCAGGCAGGATCGCGGAACGACGCGGCGTCGTCCCGGTCGCCGAGCGCGCCGACAGACACCCTGACGACCGGTGCCTTCGTCGAGCGTACGAGCGGGTCGGAAGCGACCGTGGCCGTGTGGGGGGCGCTGTCTTGCAGCGTGAGGGCGTTGTAGAGCGCTTCGGCCAACCTGCGCGTCGATGTCTCTCTGTCGGTGCCGATCCCGGATGGTATCGCGAGTGCGAATCCGCCGTCGCCTGCTACCGAGACGTCTATGCCGACGATAGCGGTGGCGCTGGACTCCTTCGCGCGCTTGGCACGCACCTGGATAGAAACGTCCTCATCCGACAACCCGCGGGTCACGAGCACGGAAGCACCGGACGCCTCGAGAAGGGAGCGCAACCGACGTGAGACCTCAAGGGGCACGTCTGTACCGGACGCCGGCTTGGAGGGGTCGATGACGAACTGGGTGAGATCGAAGAGATAGGGCACGATCTCGCCGTTGAGTGAATCGGGGGCTGCCACCGTGACGATGACGATGTCGCCGGTGTGAACGATCGAACCGGCCGACGGGTTGGTGGAAAGGACCGTGTCGCGGGGCTGGTCCGAGGCCTCGGTGTTCACCTTCACCTCGAGCCCGCGCTCCTCCAGGATTCCCCGACCGAGCACGATGCCGTTGCCGATGATGTCGGGTAGCGTGAACTCTTCGGTGCCGGCGGAGACGACGACGCTCACCGTGCTGCCCCGACGCGCCTGGACTCCCGGTTCGGGGTCCTGCTCGAGGACGGTCCCGCGCGGCTCGACCGAGAAGCGTCTGTCTCCCGCCTGGAACTCGAACCCGGCGGTACGGATCCTCGTGCGGGCAACGTCGGAATCGAGCCCGGTGACGTCCGGCACCTCTCGCGTGACGGACCTGTTGACCGCGAACGTGGCGCCGACGCCGATGGCGCCCAGCGCTACGAGTGCCGCCACGATGCCGTAGACCCACAGCGGAACGAGCGCTCGCCGCTGGGGCCGCGGGCCCGACCTGAACGGCCGGGGCGGCCCCCCCTGCTCGCTGGCCGCCTTCGAAACAGAACCGAGCTCGGCCCGGGTATCGTGCTGCTGGACGTCGTCTGTCATGCCCTCACCAGTGTATACGACCTCATGCGTCCGCTCGAAGCGGGGGTCGCCTTGCGCGTCGCGTGGCATGTATCCTGCTTCCGACTCACGTACCGCCCATTCCAGACGGTCGTTCGAGCGAGAGGAGTGCCAGCCGCGATGCCGAGCTATGACTTCCGCTGCCCGGAGTGCGACGAGCGGTTCGAGGTCACTCGACCGGCAGGTGCTGCCAAGGACGTCTGCTGCCCGGCGTGTGACACCCCGGCCAAGCGCGTATTCACGCCTGTGGGCGTCGTGCTCAAGGGATCGGGGTTCCACAACACCGATTACCGGTCGCGGGCCGCGGATGACTCCGCCTCCCCCAAGAGCGAGGCGCCCGCGACAAAGAGCGGCGCACCCGCGTGCGGCGCCGCCGAGGCCGGGGGCTGCTCGGGCTGTCCCGCCGCCAGCTAGCCTGTCGGTCAGAGGCCGGGGACGAGCCAGCGAGTCGGCCACTCGGATCGTGTGGAGCTAGTCCTTCCGGACCCAGAACTGCTCCTCGCCGAAGCGGAAGACCGTTTCGATGAATCGTACCGTCTTGGTCTTGGCATCCATCGCGACCGAGTTCGTCCGTGCACCGGATCCGAAGTACTTCACGCCTCGCAGCATCTCCCCGTCGGTGACGCCCGTGGCGATGAACGCGGCTTCGTCGGTGTTGACTAGCGTTTCCATGTCGAGGATCCCGTCGATGTGCGGCGTGCCCATCTCCACGGCGCGGGCCTTCTCCTCGTCGGTTCGCCACGCGAAGCGGCCCATGAAGCACCCGCCGATGCACGTCATCGCAGCGCACGCGAGCACGCCCTCGGGCGCGGCCCCGATACCGAGGTACAGGTGGATGCCGGTGCCCTCGATTGCGGTCGCCACCGCGCCGAAGACGTCGCCGTCGGTGATGAGGCGGATCCGCGCGCCGGCCTTGCGGACCTCGGCGATGAGATCCTCGTGACGGTCCCGGTCGAGAATGCACACAACGATGTCCTCGACGTCTCGGCCGAGCGCCCCGGCCACCGCGCGCACGTTCTCCGTCGGGCTGGCGTCGATGTGGACGACGTCCGCGGCCGAGGGACCTACGGCGATCTTGTTCATGTATGTGTCAGGGGCATGCAGCAGGGTCCCACTCGGGCCGAAGGCCAGCACCGCGAGCGAGTTCGACTGACCAGAAGCGGTGAGGTTCGTTCCCTCGAGCGGGTCCACGGCGATATCGATCGCCTCCCCGCCCCGTCCGACCCTCTCGCCGATGTAGAGCATCGGCGCCTCGTCGCGCTCGCCTTCGCCGATGACGATCGTGCCGTCGATGTCGACGTGGTTGAAGGCGACGCGCATGGCCTCGACCGCCGCATCGTCGGCGGCGTGCTCGTCGCCCTTCCCCATCCAGCGGCCGGCTGCAAGGGCTGCGCACTCGGTGACTTCGAGCATCTCGACGATCCTGGTGGCGCGCTTGTTTCCGTCGGCTCTGGCCGCTGGCATGCCCCTCTCCTTCCGCCACGCGCGGGATTCTCACCTGTCCGCGGGCATCACGCGCGCCGAAAGCGCGCAACGAAATGCCCGTCGGGCCCCCCGACCTCGGGGATCGACTGGAACCACCCTTCTTCGGCCACGAAACGCTTCCATCGCTCGGGTACGTCGTTGCCGAGGTCCTCCAGCATGAAGCCGGCGCCCGCACTGCCGGCCAGGAACCCCTCGACGACGCCGCGGTTCTCGCGATTCGTCAGGGTGCATGTCGAGTACACCACGAATCCACCGTGGCTCACAAGCAGCGCCGCCTGCTCGAGAAGGCGGGCTGCAAGGGCCGCGAGTTCGTCTATTCGATCAGGCCTGAGTCGCCAGCGCTTGTCCGGGTGGCGCCTCAGGGTGCCGAGGCCAGAGCACGGCGCGTCGACGAGTGCAGCGTCGGCCCCGCCCTCGGCGGGGAGACACCCCTCGCCAAGTGGCAGGTGCGTCGCGTCTGCGACCAACGTGCCGATACCGCCCAGGCCGGCGTCGGCTGCACGCTTGGCGAGCACCTCGAGCTTGAAGGCGTGGGAGTCCACGGCCAAGATCTCGGCGTCGCCGCCGGTCGAGCGCGCGAGCGCCTGAAGCAGGAGCGTCTTCGTACCGCGTCCGGCGCCGACCTCCACGATGGTCATGCCGCGCGTGGGAGCCACCGCATGGACCGCGAACTGCGCGCCTG
>CAYWCB010000027.1:0-5844 GCA_964456615.1 uncultured Eubacteriales bacterium
CGCGCTTCAGGCTCTGGAGAAGCCAGACCAGGTCCCGGCGGTTCTGCTGCACCGAAAAGGGCGGAAGGACTCATGTGCCAGTGTATCCTCAAACACAGGTAGCCATCGCCTGTGAGCGGGATACGCACGCGTGTGAAGAGGTCTCGCGACCGGCTTGGTATGTCGGCACGTCGCGCTCTCCGCGATCTACCGCTACCATATGCAGTATCCCGACCGCCGGCTCGCCGGTGGTCTGTTGCGTCTACTACCGAAGGGAGCGAGTGTGTCGGAGTTTCGCATCGCGGTACTGCCTGGCGACGGCATCGGCCCGGAGATCACCGCGCAGGCGCAGAAAGTCCTGGACGCCGTCGGCGCCAAACGCGGACACAGGTTCGTGTACGAGGAGGCGCTCACGGGTGGCGCGGCGATAGACGCCACCGGAACCCCCCTTCCCGACGAGACGCTTGCTTTGTGTCAGCGAAGCGACGCAGTGCTCCTCGGCGCTATCGGAGGACCGAAGTGGGACACGACCGATCCCAAGGGCGTTCGACCCGAGCAGGGGCTCCTCGGGCTTCGCAAGGCGCTCGGCGTGTATGCGAACCTGCGTCCCGTGAAGATCTACGACGCACTCATCGACGGCTCGACGATCAAGCCCGAGGTCATCCGGGGCGTCGACATCCTCATCGTGCGGGAACTCACCGGAGGCATCTACTTCGGCAAGCGCGATCGCGTCGGCGACATGGCCTACGACACCGAGGAGTATCACGCCTTCGAGATCGAGCGCATCGTGCGCAAGGCGTGCGAGTTCGCGCGCGCCCGCGGTACGTCGAACGTGTGCTCTGTCGACAAGGCCAACGTACTCGAGGCATCACGCCTGTGGCGCGAGGTGGCGCACAAGACCGTCGCGGACTACCCGGACATCGAGATGTGGGACCTGCTCGTCGACAACTGCGCGATGCAGCTCGTCAAGAACCCGAAGCAGTTCGACGTGCTCGTGATGTCGAACATGTTCGGAGACATCCTCTCCGACGAGGCCTCGATGCTCTCCGGGTCGCTCGGCATGCTCGCATCGGCATCGATCGGGGATGGCCCCGGCCTCTACGAGCCGAGTCACGGCAGCGCGCCCAAGTACACCGGAATGGATGTCGCGAACCCCACCGCCACGATCATGTCCGCCGCCATGATGCTGGAGTACTCATTCGGGCTGCACGAAGAGGCGGTTTCCGTCGACCGCGCCATCGAGCAGGTGCTCGCCGAGGGCTACCGGACCAAGGACATCATGGAAGAGGGCAAGGAACTCGTCGGTACGAGTCGCATGGGAGACCTCATCGCCGAGCGGGTGTCCTAACCCTGGGGCCTCGCGTTCCCAACCGTGCGCCCGCGCTTGACGCTGCCATTCTCGGTGTCATACCATGGGTAAGTGTGGCGGTATGACCACACCGTAGCGCAGGACCGGTGAGGAGCGCGGCATGGTGAGCAAGATCACGATCTCACTTCCGGACGATCTCGTTGAGCGGATCGACCGCGAGGCCGCGAAGGTCGGGGACAGCAGAAGCGGAGTCATTCGGGAGGCATCCGCGCGGTATCTCGACCTGACTGCGGAGGAGCGTCGGGTTGAGGGTCGGCGCAGGCGCGTGCTGGCCGCGCTTGACGACATGAAGGCGATGGCCGCCGAGCAACCCAGATGCGATAGCCGGCCAACGCTTGAGGTCCTACGCGAGATCAGGGAGACCAACGACAGCGCGCCGCTCCGCGATACGTCGCGGGGACGAGGTGGGACTGTGTCCGGGTACTCTGACTCCACTACGAGCGACAAAAAGGCAAGATGACCGTGCCCCGTCCTGTGGCGGTCCTAGACGCGTCGGCGGGCGTGAAGTGGTTCCGGGCCGAGCCAGGCAGCGTGCAGGCGTGGGATCTCTTGCAGGCTCTCGCGGACGGGCGTGTTGAGATCGTGGTGAGCGAGCACTTCTTGCACGAGGTGCTCGCGGTCATCAACAGAGAGGGTGGCCGCGAAGCCATGCTGCGCGCATGGAGCGATCTTTCGGCCACCGGGATTCGCCGCGTGCAACTGAGCGATGCGCTGGTTAACGAGACTGCCCGACAGTGCGATCTGCTGGAGTGCTCGTTCTACGACGCGCTCGCTCCCGCGCTCGCCACGCTACTGGAGGCCCCGCTCTACTCGGGGGACCGACGCGCGCACGCGTCGTTTCGAGACGTGCAGCTGCTGGAGTGAGGATCGCGTCCCAACATCCCGGACAACATACCCGGCCAAACAGTCCTACGACTGGTTCTGAGGGTCGCGTACACTGTCAGTCTACGCTGCCGAGTTGCTGAGAGACGCCATAAGGAGTCCGCGATGGCACTTCCGAAGGTCGACAAGATCTGGATGGACGGGGCGCTCGTCGACTGGGACAAGGCGCAGGTGCACGTCCTCACGCACGCCCTCCACTACGGCTCCGGCGTCTTCGAGGGCATCCGCTGCTACGAGACCGCCGACGGCCCCGCCGTCTTCCGACTCACCGAGCACATGGAGCGCTTCGAGCGCTCGGCGAAGATGCTCTTCATGGATCTCGGCTACACGGTCGAGGAGCTCGTCGCGGCCGTGAAGTCGACGATCCGGGCGAACGACCTGCCCGCCTGCTACATCCGGCCGATCGCCTTCCGCGGCTACGGCGTCATGGGGCTCGACCCGATCCCGGCGCCGGTCAGCATCTCGATCGCTGTGTGGCCGTGGGAGACGTACCTGGGAGTGGAAGCGCTCAGAGAGGGCGTCGACATCGGCGTGTCGTCCTGGCGCCAGCGCGGGTTGAACTCGATGCCGCCCGCCATCAAGGCGACCGGCAACTACTTGAACTCCTCGTTCGCCCGCATCGAGGCGAATCAGCACGGCTACAACGAGGGGGTCATGCTCAACGAGGAGGGCAAGGTCTGCGAGGGCACGGGCGAGAACCTCTTCATCGTCCGCGACGGGGTCATCTCCACGCCGCCTGTATCAGACGGCATCCTCGAGGGCATAACGCGCGACTCCGTGATGGTGATCGCCGAGGACCTCGACTACTCGGTCGTCGAGGAATCGCTCGTGCGCACGGATCTCTACACGTGCGACGAGATGTTCATGACCGGCACGGCAGCCGAGGTCGTACCCGTGCGCTCCGTCGACCATCACGTCATCGGCCCGGCGGGCCCGGTCACGCTGGAGCTGCAACAGGCCTTCTTCCGGGTCGTGCGCGGCGAGGATCCCGAGTACGAGGAGTGGCTCGATCGGGTGTAGCGGTTCGGCACGCGACGGAGCGCGCCCCCGATCGCGCGTGGAAGGTGACTGTGGCTAGTGCAATCAAGCCCGATCCCGAGCGCATTCGGTATATCAAGGCGCTGCGGCAGCTAACCTCCGAGCAGCGGCTCGTGAAGGCAGCGGAGCTCTCCGAGGCGACCCACGACCTGCTGCGTGCGGGTATCCGAATACGCTTCCCGCAGGCGGGCGCAGCTGAGCTTCAGCGCATCTACCTCGAAAGGCTTGAGCGGTGTCGCAGACGCGCCTACTGATCGACGTCATCCAGACACTCGAGCGATCAGGCGTCGGCTACATGCTGACCGGATCGTTCGCCACGAGCCTCCAGGGTGAACCCAGGGCCACGCACGACGTCGACCTCGTGATCGAGGTCGACGCGCGAGCGGTTGATGCCCTGTCGGCAACGTTCGAAGCAGAACGATTCCACTTCGACGCCGAGGGGGCGCGCCGCGCGCTGAACGAAGGCAGCGTGTTCAACTTGCTGGACACCACGACTGGCGACAAGGTCGACTTCTGGCCGCTCACGGGCCACGCGTTCGACGTCAGTCGCTTCGGGCGCAGGATTCGCGTTGATGCGCTCGGATGCAGCATCGCTGTGTCTGCGCCCGAAGACACGATCCTCCAGAAGCTGAGATGGGCGTCATCAGGCGGCGGGAGCGAGCGGCACTTCAACGATGCGCTGGGCGTCTACGAGCTCCAATCGGGCGCGCTTGACGAGGACTACCTCGGTGAGTGGGCCGAACGGCTTGGCCTGGTGTCCGAGTTGGCCAGGGTGCGCGAGCGCGCTGTGGATCTTGGTGGGCAGGTATGATAATCGCGCTTGTCGGTACAGGAGAAGGAACGATCCAGTGATCACCCTCTACGACACCACACTACGGGACGGCACGCAGCGCGAAGGAATGTCGCTCTCGGTCGACGACAAGCTGCGCATCGTCGAGCGTCTCGACGCGCTCGGCATCCACTACATCGAGGGCGGCTTCGCGGGCTCCAACCCGAAGGACATCGAGTTCTTCGAACGCGCGCGGGGACTCGAGCTCGAGCAAGCCGTCGTCTCTGCGTTCGGCTCCACGTGCCACAAGGGTGTCGCGGCGGGCGAGGATGCCGGTCTGAGAGCGTTGCTCGACACCGGGTGCGAGGCGCTGTGCATCTTCGGCAAGGCGTGGTCGCTCCATGTCACCGAAACGCTCGAGACCTCGCTCGACGAGAACGTGCGCATGGTGCGCGATTCGGTCGCGTATCTCAAAGCAGCGGGGCGCACCGTCTTCTTCGACGCCGAGCACTTCTTCGACGGCTACGCCCACGACACGGCGTACGCGCTCGAGATCTGTGAGACGGCCGCTGCGGCGGGCGCGGATGCGATCGTGCTCTGCGACACGAACGGCGGAACGCTCCCTCACGAGGTGCTTCGCGCCTCGCAAGCGATCACGCTCGCGATCGACTGCCCGATCGGCATCCACACGCACAACGACAACGGATGCGCGGTCGCGAGCGCGCTCCTGGCGGTCGATGCCGGGTGCACGCACGTGCAGGGCACGGTCAACGGCTACGGCGAGCGTGCCGGTAACGCAGACCTCACGGCGATCATCCCGGCGCTCGTGCTCAAGATGGGCGAGGAGTGCATCACGCGCGACCAGCTTCGCCTGCTCTCAGAGGTCAGCCACTTCGTCGCCGAGACTGCGAACATCACGCCGAACCCGCACCAGCCCTACGTGGGCGCGAGCGCGTTCGCGCACAAGGGAGGCGTGCACGCGAGCGCGGCCGCGCGGCTTCCGGAGGCCTACGAGCACGTCGACCCCTCGAGTGTTGGCAACCTCGCGCGTGTCGTGGTCAGCG
This sequence comes from uncultured Eubacteriales bacterium, assembly GCA_964456615.1. Classification (GTDB taxonomy): domain Bacteria; phylum Actinomycetota; class Coriobacteriia; order Anaerosomatales; family CAVRZR01; genus CAVRZR01. The sequence continues at coordinate 5,102 of CAYWCB010000027.1, forward strand.
AGCTCGCGGGCAAGGCGTCGCTCACCATGAAGGCCAAGGAGATGGGCATCGACCTCACGGGCGAGCAGCCCTTCGTGGCCACGGTGCTCGACGCGATCAAGGATCTCGAATACCGGGGCTACAGCTTCGAGGCCGCCGATGCCTCGCTCGAGATCATGCTCCGCAAGGAGATGGGGACCTACGAGCCGTTCTTCGCACTCGAGTCGTTCCGCTGCCTCATGGAGAAGCGAGAGGACGGGCAGGTCACTACCGAGGCGACCATCAAGGTCCACGTCGGCGACGAGCGCTTCATCGCCACGGCCGAGGGGAACGGTCCCGTGAACGCGCTCGACGGCGCGCTTCGGCTGGCGATCGGCCGCTTCTATCCGCACCTCTCGGAGATCGAGCTCACGGACTTCAAGGTGCGTGTGCTCGACGAGAAGAAGGGCACGGCGGCGGTCACCCGCGTGCTCATCGAGTCCGCCGACGGCGAGAAGAGCTGGGGGACGGTGGGCGTCTCCGAGAACATCATCGAGGCGTCGTGGGAAGCGCTCGTGGACTCGATCGAGTACGGTCTTGCGCACCCGCGCAAAGACGAGTCGTAGCGCGCCGCCCGCACAACTCACGCACGTCCTCGGCAGGAGTCTCCTCTCCCTTAGAGAAGATGAAGACACGGCCTGGTCGGATGAGGCGAGAGGTCTAGCGAGGGGCGTGGAATGCGGGTCGTGCGCGTACTTCACGAGAACGACTGCCGGTACGGACTT
>CAYWCB010000027.1:5901-7458 GCA_964456615.1 uncultured Eubacteriales bacterium
CGTGTCGCTTTCCCGTGCTGAGCTTCTGCCGCCCGTCGTGCCGACGAAGATCGTTTGCGTCGGGCTCAACTACAAGGGACACATAGCCGAGCTGGGCCACGAGATGCCGGAAGAGCCGGTCCTTTTCCTGAAGCCGTCGACTGCGGTGGCAGGGCCGGGTGCGCCGGTCGAGATCCCGTCCGGGGTGGGGCGCGTCGACTATGAAGCCGAGCTCGGCGTCGTGATCGGCCGGCGCACGCACCGCGCGAGCCGTGAGGTGGCGCGAGCGAGCATCCTGGGCTACACGTGCGGCAACGACGTGACCGCACGCGACCTCCAGAAGAGGGACGGGCAGTGGACGCGGGCGAAGAGTTTCGACGGTTTCTGCCCGCTCGGCCCGTGGGTGGACACCGACGCCGATCCGACCGACCTGCTGCTCGAGTGCTACGTCAACGGGGAACGTCGGCAGAGCGCCCGCACGTCGGACATGCTCTTCGACGTGTACGACCTGGTGAGCTTCGCGTCCCACGTGATGACGCTCGTGCCGGGGGACGTCGTGCTCACCGGGACGCCGTCGGGCATCGGAGCCGTGAAGGCGGGGGACACGGTCGAGGTCCGCATCGAGGACGTCGGCTCGCTCACGAACGCCTTCGTCTAGGGTTCGACGTCGCCGCGGCCCGGGCGTATGGCCCGGCAACACGCTCGTCGGTCGTTTCTCGTGTGTTAGCGTATACAGCCGACTGTCCGGCTGATTCATCCCGAACGGGTTCGCTCCATGTCCAGGCGATCCGACATCTACCGCATGACGGTCTCGCGGTTCATCGGCCGGCTCGGCGGAGAGGCGGCCTTCTTCGTGGGCATCTGGGGGTTGGCCGCCTACCGCTTCGATGCGACCGCCGCCCAGCTCGCCCTGCTCATGCTCGTGCTCGGGCTCTCCTCGATGGTCGGTTCGGCCGCCGGGGGCGTCCTGATCGACCGGTTCGGGCCGACGAGGGTCGTGGTCGGCGCTGAGGTCGCCTACGTGCCGACGGCGCTCTCGCTCACCCTCGTCGACTCACTAGGTGCGCTCGTGATCGTCGCAGGTCTGTTCGGCCTGGTCGGCGCTCCCATCATGACCGCTACGGCGTCCTTTGCCCCCTACCTCGTCAGCGGGCGCGAGGAACTCGAACGCGCGAACTCACTGTTGGAGCTTGCGGGGTCCGCGTCGTTCATCGTCGGACCCGCGCTCGGGGCGGCGGTGGTGAGCGCGATCTCGCTTGATGCGGTCTTCTACGTCGACGCGATGCTCGCGGTCGCGGCCGCGCTCATCGTTGTCACCGTGAAGACGCCTCCTCGCGCAGTCGAGCGTAGGAGCCATCCGATCGCCGAACTCGGCGAAGGGTTTCGCGCCACCTACCGACAGCGGAGCGTGCGGTACTTCGTGCTCGCAGGAGGCGCCATCTGGTTCGGGTTCGGAGCGTTCGGCGCGCTCGAGCCGCTCTTCTTCCGCGATGTGGTAGGCACGGGCGTCGAGACCATCGGATGGGTGACCTCCTTCTTCGGTGTGGGCATTGCCCTGGGGGCGATGCTCCTTCCCAA
>CAYWCB010000027.1:7469-14532 GCA_964456615.1 uncultured Eubacteriales bacterium
GGGGTCTCGCGCTGGGAGCGGCGGTCATCGGGCTGGGAGGCATCGTCTATGTCGGCACGACCGAGATCGCCGTCATCGCCGCGGGCGCGCTCGTCTGGGGGATAGCGATCGGGGTGGTCGAGCCATTGATACGGACGCTCATACACTTGGACGCGCCCGAGCAGATGCTCGGCCGGATCATGGGGACCGCGGTTCTGCATCGGACCGGTGGAGAGCTCCTGCCGCTCGCGATAGCTCCGTGGTTCGCGGCCCGGTTCGGCGTCCAGACGGTGCTCATCGGCAACGGGCTCGTCGTGACCGCTCTCGCTCTCGCCTCTTGGCGGGAGGCCGCCGCGATCGACCGCGAGACGCCGACTCGCGAGGTGGTGAGATTCGAGGCGTTCGACATGGCGGACGAGCCGAGGTCGCCCAATCCCTGAGGCGACCGCCCCGTCGTACGGGCGCGCCGAGCAAGGCGCGCTCGAGCGAGCTGCCGCCCGTCGGGGACTGCCAGCCGTTCGGCTATCCACAGGCACGAGATGTCGCGGGTCGGTGCTATCCTTGCCACGACATATTGCGATTCCGCGTTCGCGTGGCACGCAAGCGCTCAGGGCATGCAGAACTCAGGAGAGAGATGCCTGAAGACCGGTTGAAGACGCCCGGAGTGGAGGACCTCCTCGCCGCGATCACCTCGCTGGAGTCGTCCGACGAGGCATATGCGCTCCTCCTCGATCTGTGCACGGTCCGCGAGATCCACGACATGGCGCAGCGGCTGCATGTGGCGCGACTGCTCGCGGCGGGTGAGCACTACGCGCAGATCCAAGAGATCACGGGCGCCTCGGCGACGACCATCTCGCGCGTGAGCAAGTGCCTGAACTACGGTGCCGACGGCTACCGCACGGTCATCGGCCGTCTGTGGCCGGACGTGGCGCCTGATGCCGGGAGCGGAGCCGGAGGCCATAAGTCCCGTGGTCCGGCGCGCAAGGCGGGCGAGTAGCCGTGTCCTTCGTGCACCTGCACACCCACTCGGAGTACTCGCTGCTCGACGGGCACGCCAAGATCGACCGGCTGCTCGACAAGGCGCACGCGCTCGGCATGGATTCCATCGCCCTGACCGACCACGGCGTGATGTTCGGCGCGGTCGAGTTCTACAAGGCCGCTACCAGAGGCTACGAGCCGAAGGGCGACGAGGACCCCAGCCCTGCCCGCCCGCCCATGCGGCCGGTCATCGGATGTGAGGTCTACTACACTCCGGTATCGCGACTCGTACGCGAGGGCAAGCCGCCCCTGTATCACCTGCTGCTTCTCGCGCGCGACCAGACCGGGTACCGCAACCTCATGACCTTGGTCTCACAGGCATGGACGAGCGGCTTCTACTACAAGCCGCGTGTCGACGAAGAGCTGCTCCGCGAGTTCAGCGAGGGCCTCATCGGCACCTCGGCGTGCATGAGCGGGATCATCAGCAAGTCCTTCGAGAACGGCGTGCCCGCGGAGGCCAGGCGGTGGGCGCAGTTCTACGAGTCCATCTTCGGGGAGGGCAACTTCTTTCTCGAGGTGCAGGAGCAGGGCATCGTCGCCGACAACGGCGTCCTTCAGTCCGAGGTCAACGTGCACATCGCCGAAATGGGGCGAGAACTCGGCATCCCGCTCGTCGCCACGAACGACGTCCACTACGTCGAGGCCTCCCAGGCCGACGCGCAGGACATGCTCGTGTGCATCCAGACCGGCACGGCGCTCTCCGACGAGGATCGCATGCGCTTCTCCTCGGATCAGTTCTACCTCAAGTCGCCCGAGGAGATGGCCGAGGCGTTGCCCGACTACGAGGAAGCGAGGGCGAACTCGGTCCAGATCGCGAACCGGTGCCACGTCACTCTCGAGTTCGACAGGATCATCCTGCCCGCCTTCGAGGTGCCGGGAGGCCGCAGCGAGGACGACTACCTGCGGGAGCAGTCCCTCGCGGGGCTTGCCGGGCGCTACTGCGAGCCGGTCCCTGCCGAGGCCCTCGAGCGGCTCGAGAACGAGCTCGCGGTCATCGCCGAGAAGGGGCTTGCGGCGTACTTCCTCATCGTGTCGGACTTCGTGACCTGGGCCAGGAACAACGGCGTCAGGGTGGGTCCGGGTCGCGGCTCGGCGGCCGGCTCGATCGTCAGCTACGCGCTCGGTATCACATCGCTCGATCCGATCGAGCACGGGCTGCTCTTCGAGCGCTTCCTCAACCCCGAGCGGACCGAGATGCCCGACATCGACATCGACTTCGACGACGCGCACCGCAGCGAGGTGATCGGCTACGTCCGCGGGAAGTACGGCGAGGACAGGGTCGCGCAGGTGGTCACGTACAACACCATGAAGGCGCGCGCGGCCATCCGGGACGCGGGACGGGTGCTCGGCTACCCCTACGGCGTGCCGGACAGGATCGCGAAGCAGATCCTGGAGGGGCCCGACGCGAGCATCGCCGAGTCGCTGACGCTCAACAGCGAACTGCGCGAGGAGTACGAGGCGGGAGGCGACACCAAGCGGATCGTCGACGCCGCGCTCGAACTCGAGGGGATCGTGCGAGGGGAGGGCGTGCACGCGGCGGCGGTCGTCATCTGTCGCGATCCTCTGGCGCACCACACGCCGCTCAAGCTCGACACGAAGGGTGAGTCGGTGGTGACGCAGTACGAGGGAACCGTCATCGCCGACCTCGGACTGCTCAAGATGGACCTGCTCGGGTTGCGCACGCTCACCGTCATCACCCAGGCGTGCGCGGCCATCAAGGCGAACCACGGCGTCGACGTCGATCCGGAGCAGCTACCCATGGACGACGCGAAGACCTTCGCCCTGCTCCAGAAGGGGGATACCGACGGGGTCTTCCAGGTCGAGTCGCCGGGGATGAAGAGCACCCTCAGGCAACTCAAGCCGACGACCTTCAGCGACATCGTCGCCGTCGTGGCGCTGTTCCGACCCGGCCCGATGGAGAAGATCCCCGACTTCATCGCCCGCAAGCACGGCAAGAGGGCGATCAGCTACTACGACGAGCGCCTGAAGCCCATCCTCGAGGAGACCTACGGCGCCATCGTCTACCAGGAACAGGCCATCCGCATCGTTATGGAGATGGCGGGCTTCTCGGCGGCGAAAGCGGACAAGCTCAGGAAGGGCATGGGCAAGAAGATCGCCGCCATCGTCGACGCGCTCAAGCCGGAGTTCGTAGCCGGCTCGGTCGCGAACGGATACGACGAAGCGCTCGCCGAACGCGTGTGGAAGGACATCGAGGAATTCGCGAAGTACGCCTTCAACAAGAGCCACGCCGTCGCCTACGCGATGCTCGCGTACCAGACGGCGTATCTCAAGACGCACTATCCCACCGAGTACATGGCCGCCAACCTGACCTCGTATCTCGGCAAGACCGACACGATCGTGAAGTACGTGGCGGCGTGCAACCGGGAGGGCATCCGGGTGCTGCCGCCCGACGTGAACTCCTCCGGCAAGGACTTCACGGCGGTCGGCGAGACCATCCGCTTCGGGCTGGCGGGCATTCGAGGGGTCGGCCAAGGCGTCGTCGAGACCATCATCGAAGCGCGAGAGCAAGGCGGGCCCTTCACCTCGCTCGCCGACTTCTGCGAGCGCGTAGACATGCACCAGTGCAACAAGAGGACGATCGAGGCGCTCATCAAGGCGGGCGCGTTCGATTCGACGGGCTACACCCGCAAACACCTCATGTCGCTCATCGACGGGTGCGTAGAGGCCGCGGTGAAGAAGCAGCAGGACGCCGCGACCGGACAGGTCACGATGTTCGACCTCTTCGCGGACGACGATTCGGCGGAACCGAACGGCTTCACGAGGCGGGTCGAACCCCCGAATGGTGACGAGTGGGACCGCAAGATGAAGCTTGCGTTCGAGAAGGAGATGCTTGGTATCTACGTCTCCGACCACCCGTTGCGCGAGGTCGCCGAGGATGTGCGCGTCGCCGGCACCGCATCGACCGCGGACATCTTCGAGATGCGAGACGGCTCGGTCGGCTGGTTCGCCGGGATGCTCACGGGAATCGAGCCAAGACCGGCGAAGAACGGCAAGCTCATGGCATCGGCGACACTGGAGGACCTCGACGGTTCGACCGGCGTGATCTTCTTTCCCACGGTCTACGAGACCGCTCGGGACCTCATCGCCGAAGACTCGGTGGTGCGGATCAAGGCTCGGGTGGAGAACTCCGACCGGGGGACGAAGCTGCTCGCGTCCGAAGTCGAGCCGCTCTTCGGGCGCGTGATCGTGCACGCCGAGCAGGGCGTCCTCGCACAGGACGCGATCGAACGCCTGAACGAGGTGCTCAGGCACTATCCCGGCAAGGACGTCCTGGAGCTGCACGTCGACAGCGCCGGGAGGACGAAGATGTTCCGCATGCCGGTCGGGGTGAACAAGCAGTCCGGGGGCCTGCACGCCGAGCTCATCGAGATGTTCGGTGCCGGGGCAGTGCGCCAGCTGTAGGTAGGCGGCGCAGGGCCGCTGCCGGGGAGAGGGGATCGGGGGCGTTCCTCGTGGGCAGGGCAGATCGGCTTCCGTGCCCGGCTGGCTCCTCATTGCCACCACGCGTTCTCTGGACCGGTTTGTGGATGTTTGCACTCTATCACTCTACTGTGATAGAGTGCGGCTGCCGATGACCCCCAAGAGGAGTCCAGCGAGGAGTGAGAGCGAGCCGATGAAGCAAGACCGACCCATGACGGCCCGGGGGTTCCGTGACGTGATGCCCCAGGAAGCCGCGGAACGAGAAACGGTGTCCTCGGCGGTGACGCGCGTCTTCGACACATGGGGCTACGCGCCCGTAGAAACGCCGGTCGTGGAGCTCGATCGTGTGTTGGAGGCCGCCGCCGGGTCGCTCGAGCACACGGCGCTGCGGCTCATCGACGTCGATGGGTCGCTCCTTGCCTTGCGGCCGGACATGACGCTGCCCGTGGCGCGGCTCGTCGCGACTCGACTAGCCGACGCGCCGTGGCCGCTCCGTTTGCGATACGCCGCTCCGGTCTTTCGCGAGCGTGAGTCCCTTCGAGGCGAGGCGCGCGAGTTCACGCAGCTCGGGGCCGAGCTCATGGGGGCCGAGGGGGCCGCGGCCGATGCGGAGATCGTCAGCCTCGCGGTGGAGGCGCTGGTCGCTGCCGGACTCGAGGACTTTACCGTCGGCCTCGGAACCGTCGCGGTACTCGAGGCGCTACTCGCGGCATCCGGTGAGCCGGAGCAGTGGCGCTCGGCGGTCCGCGATGCCGTCCACGGTCGGGACCTGGTGGCGGTGAGCGAGACGAGCGCTGCGACCGCGCGGGGTGCGAAGGTGGTCGATGCGCTTCGCGGGATCCTGCGCATGAGGGGCGGGGCGGACGCTATCGCGCGGTGCCGCGAGTGCCTCGCGGGCTTCTCGGCGGCGGGCGTGCTGGACGACTTCGAGCGCACGTGGTGCCTGCTGGAGTCCGCTGGACACGGAGGGCGCGTGCAGGTGGATTTCGGGATCATGAGGCAGTTCGACTACTACACCGGTATCGTCTTGGAAGCGTACGCGTCGGAAGTCGGCCTGCCGCTGGGAGGGGGAGGGCGCTACGACCGGGCGCTGGAGGCCTTCGGTTCGCCCTGTCCCGCGGCCGGGTTCGCACTCAGCCTGGAGCGGCTGATGATCGCGCTTGTAGAACAGGGGTCTACGCCGGAGATCGTCCCTCCGGACGTCGTGCTCGGAGGTCCGGCTGCCGACGTCTTTCGTGTCAGTCGGACGCTTCGCGGCGAGGGCAAGCGGGTCGTACAGGCACCCGAGCTCGACGCAAGCGAGGTCGTGAGGCTCGCGCGGCTCATCGGAGCGCGCTCTGCAGCCGTGGCGGAGGACGGCGCCCCTGCCTGGGTCGAGCTGTCCGACGGAGGGCCGCGATGATCGTCGCGAGCGACGCAACGACCAGCCGACTCCGCATCGCGGTCCCAAAAGGCGTTCTCTTCGACGGAAGCGTGGGGTTGCTCTCGGAGGCCGGAATCGACGCGAGCCTTCTTGCGGACGCCGGGCGGCGGCTGATCGTGCGAGGTGATGGCATCGACTACGTCATCGGCAGGCCGACGGATATCCCCGCCTACGTTGCCTACGGCGCGGTCGACTGCGGCATCGCGGGCAAGGACTCGCTCGTCGAGGCGGCGCTCGACGTCGTCGAACTCGTGGACCTGAGGTTCGGGGGCTGCAAGTTCGTCGTCGCCGAGCCGGGAGACGCTGCCGGTCTCGCGCGCGACCGGTACCGGCACCTCGGCGTGGTACGCGTAGCGACGAAATACCCGGGTGTCACCGAGCGACACTTCGCGAGCAAGGGCGTGCAGGTCGAGATCGTCAAGTTGCACGGGAACATAGAGCTTGCGCCATTGCTCGGCCTCGCCGAGCAGATCGTCGACATCACGGCGACTGGACAGACGCTCGCTTCGAACGGACTGCGGGTCGTCGAAGAGGTGCTCGCCTCGACTGCGCGATTCGTGGCGAACCCGGTGGCGCTCAGGCTCAAGAGCGAGCAGATATCGACGCTCGCCGACCGGCTCGAGTCGGTGGTAGCGGCGGAAGGGCGGCTACAATGAGCGGGTTGCCCGCGTGGAGCGGTCGGGTCGGAGGAAGACGCCCGCGCGACTGCGCGAGCGCAGCCGCGCGGCCCGCGTGCGCGAAAGGAAGGCCTAGACGATGATGAGGCGGATCGAACTGTCACGCGGTGAGCGGCTCTCCGAGAAGGACCTGTCGCGCAGCGGCGGCGTGGACGCGGAGGTACTCGGCGTGGCCACGCGCATCGTCGAGGACGTGCGGGCCCGTGGAGACGCGGCGCTCAAGGAGTACACGGCGAGCCTCGATAAGGCCGAACTCGACGTCTTCCGTGTCAGTCAGGCCGAGGTCGATGCTGCCCTGTCGACGGTGGGCGACGAGTTCCAGGAGGCCATCGCCGCCGCAGCCGGAGCGATCCAGGACTTCCATGCCAGACAGGTACCGCAGTCGTGGTTCACCACGCAGGAGGGGGGCGTGTTCCTCGGCCAGAAGGTCACGCCCATCCAGCGCGTCGGGATCTACGTTCCGGGCGGTCGCGCCTGCTACCCGTCGAGCGTGCTGATGAACGCT
>CAYWCB010000028.1:0-13907 GCA_964456615.1 uncultured Eubacteriales bacterium
CACTACCTCATGGTGAACGCGTGAGCCGTCCGGTACCGGCGGCCGACCGAGGGAGAGACATGGCGGAGCGATCCAGGAGCAAGGCCCGCATCGTGGTGGGGGCCGTGATGGTCGTCGTACTGTTCGGCCTGCCGTTCCTCACGTGGCTCGCGACCGTCTACACCGACTACCTGTGGTACGTCGATCTGGGGCAGCGCTCGGTCTTCGTCGTGCGGCTCGTGAGCAGCCTCGCTATCGGGATCGCCTTTGCCATCGCTGCATTCGCCCTTCTGTTCGTGAACGTGAGGATCGCGAGGCGCATGGCCCCGCGGGCGATGCTTACCTCGGTGGGCAACATGCCGCCGCAGCTCGAGGAGGCGATCCTGCAGATACGCGCCCGAATCGGCCCCATTCTCGACAGGGTGATCCTGTGGGGGTCGCTCGCGGCAGCGCTGATCGTGGGCATCACCATGGCGAGCCAGTGGGTCCCTTTGCGCCTCGCCCTCGCATCCGTTCCCTTCGGCCTCAGGGATCCGCAGTTCGGCCGCGACGTCGGCTTCTACGTCTTCACCCTGCCGGCGCTGCGCATCGTCTCGGACTGGCTGACCGCCATGCTCATCTTCACCACGATCGCGACGTTCGTCGTGCATCTGCTCGACGGCGCGATCCAGCCGTGGGAGAAGCTGCGCGGATTTGCCCCGCACGTGAAGGCCCATCTCTCGGTGCTCCTCGGACTCATCGTGCTGTCCAAGGCCTTCGACTACTGGCTCGACATCTGGTACCTGAGCTTCTCACCCAGAGGACAGGTGACCGGCGCTTCCTACACCGACCTCCACGCGCAACTGCCGGGGCTGCAGATCCTCATCGCCGTCGCGATCGGCGTCGGCGTCGTCCTGCTCCTGAACATCCGCAACAAGGGATGGCGGCTGCCACTCATCGCGCTCGGTATCTGGGCGATCGCGTCGCTGCTCGCGGGCACGGTCTATCCGTCGATCGTGCAGCAGTTCGTGGTCAGGCCCAACGAGGTGGCCCTGGAATTGCCCTACATCGAGCGGAACATCGAGTACACGCGTATCGCCTACCGCCTCGAGGACGTGGCGGTGAGGCCGTTCGGGGCGACCGAGGACCTGAAGGTCGAGGGCATCGTAGAAGAGACCCAGACGTTGCAGAACGTCCGGCAGTGGAGCCCCAGCATCGCGCGGCTCTGCTACAGCCAGCTGCAGTCGCTCCGGCCCTACTACGACTTCAACGACGTCGACATCGACAGGTACGAGATCGGCGGAACGCGCCGACAGGTGCTGATCGCGGCCCGGGAGCTCGACACCGAGAAGCTTGCGGAGCAGGCCAAGACGTGGGTGAACCAGCACCTCGTCTACACCCACGGTTTCGGTCTCGTCATGAGCCCCGTCAACGAAGCGAGTACCCAGGGCCTTCCGAACTTCGTGATCAAGGACATCCCGCCCGAGGCGAAGGACCCCGCGCTGCAGGTGTCGCAGCCGCGCATCTACTTCGGAGAGAACACGAAAGACTACGTGATCGTCGACACGGGCATCAAGGAATTCGACTATCCGCTCGGCGACACGAACGCAGAGACGGTCTACGACGGTGCTTCGGGCGCACGCGTCGGCAACGTGTTCAGCCGGATCGCCTGGGCGCTTCGCTTCGGGACGCTTCAGATACTGTTCAGCCAGTACGTCGACGAGGACAGCCGCGTGCTCTTCGCTCGCGACCTTCCCTCGAGGATCGACCGGTTGGCCCCGTGGCTGACGATCGACGCGGACCCGTATCCGGCTCTCGTGGGCGGTCGGATCGTCTGGATCGCCGACGGATACACGACCTCGAAATACTTCCCGTACTCGGAGCGGCTGTCGGACCAGCTGAACTACCTGCGCAACTCGGTCAAGGTCACCGTGGATGCGTACGACGGCACCGTCAAGATGTATGCGTTCGATCCGGACGACCCGGTCCTGAAGGCCTGGGGAGAGATCTTCCCCACCCTGCTCACCGACGCCGAGGAGATCCCGGACGACGTCCGGGAGCACTTCCGATACCCGCAGGGGCTCTTCGCCATCCAGGCGGAGGTCTACCGCAACTACCACATGACCGACCCGAAGGTCTTCTACAACAAGGAGGACTCGTGGGACATCCCTTCGGTCGACTCGGCGGGGCCGATGGAGCCGTTCTACGTGCTCATGCGACTGCCCGGCGAGTCGCGAGTCGACTTCCAGATGATCCTGCCGTTCACCCCCAGGGGCAAAGCGAACATGATCGGCTGGATGTCCGCGAAGTCCGATCCGGGCGACTACGGGAAGAGGACGGTTTACAAGTTCCCGAAGCAACGCCTCGTGCTCGGTCCGCAGCAAACGAGCGCGCGGATCAACCAGGACGAGAAGATCTCGCCACAGCTCTCGCTGTGGAACCAGCGAGGTAGTCAGGCGATCTTCGGCGACATGCTCGCGATCCCCATCAAGGACTCGATCGTGTACGTGCAGCCGCTCTACCTGCAGGCCGAGTCGACGGCGATTCCCGAGTTCACGAGGATCATCGTGGTGTACGCGGACAAGGTCGAGATGGAAGAGACGCTGAACGCCGCGCTCCTGGCCGTCTTCGGCGAGGAGCAGCCCTCCGAGGAAACAACAACAGCCCCAGGGCCTTCGGCGACCACTCAGCGCGCACAGGCTCTCTTCGAGGAGGCGATCGCGGCGCAACGGGCCGGCGACTGGGCGGCCTACGGCGAGGCGATCGACGAACTCGGTAGCGTGCTGGAGCAGCTGGCGGCCGAGGAGACCTCGACGGCACAGTAGCTGTGTGGTAGGGTATCCGGGCTTTGCAAGGGTGCGTGTCTGCGTTCGACCGTCAGACGATCGGAACGGTCGAGGGACCTGCGCGGCGTGCGTCGGAACTCAATCCGATCGGATCGGCCACCGTTCGCCAAGGGGGCAATGGCGAGCGACCCGAACGTAGCCCGCAAGAGGTCCACCGCCAAAGGCATACGTGCTTCTTCGGCAACCTGAGACGACGGCACACGCCGGTCCTGGTGCCGGATGCGAGGCAGCATGCTTAGCAGTTGATCCCACTCCGCTGTCCGGGGCATCAGTCCGCCCTTCTCGCCTCCGTGCCCTGTACCCGGCACACGGAGGTGTATGTGAGTACCCGCAGGAGGATCGTCAGGACGTCGCTCTACGTCCTGGCAGTTCTCGCCGTCGGCTCGATCCTTTCGGCCTGCTTCCTGGGCGCGTCAGCGATCGGGCCGCGCAACGCGTTCGCCGAGACGTCCCAGCTCAAGGTTGGTGAACTCGGTGTCGGCGAACGTACGATCGCCCCGCTGGCGCACCCTGTGACGACAGCGGACAAGATCCCTGCCGAGGAGTCCGCGAGCACAACCACCGTCGCAGCCCTCTCGACCGCCGCCACCAAGCGCGCGTCGACGGTCGCGCAGTACCACAAGGCGAAGCGCAAGGTACGAAGGCCGTCGGTGGTGACCATCGGCCGCGGCATGCTCGGAAGGTGGCAGCGCGCGTTGTGCTCCTGGTACGGTCCGGGCTTCTACGGCAACACGATGGCCGGTGGCGGACGACTGCGCCGCAACAGCATGGTGGTCGCCCACAAGAGACTCCCGTTCGGCACGAAGATCATGTTCTCGCACAAGGGGCGCAGCGTGGTCGCGGTCGTCCAGGACCGCGGACCATACATACACGGTCGCGTCTTCGACCTCGGTCCCGGTACCGCAAAGGCCCTCAAGTTCTCGGGCGTCGGAGTGGTGAAGTACCGGATTCTCAGCAAGGGCAAGGGCCGCCGCAGAGGCTAGCCCGATCGGCGGAACACGCCGAGTGACCTTGCCCGATAGCCCTCGTACGGCGCCGGAAGACCCGGCGCCGTACGCGTTTTGGGGTATCTTCATGCAGTGGGACGCCATCGAAGGCGGTTGGCAGTTCGCAGTTGGCCGTTGAGGAGGGACGAGATGTCGCAGGTACCCGGGATGCCCGCGGGCGCGCCACGTGAGGGCTCGGCGGACGTCACCGACGTCGAGGCGCCTGCGCCGCCCCTCGGAGACGTCCCGGAAGACCGCACCCCGGAGCCTCCACCCCCGTCGATGCCCAAGCCTCCGCCGCCGAAAGCGGAAGAGACCTCCCGGCCCGGCATCATCGAGGCGGTGGCCGACCTCCTGCAGTTCGTCGTCGACTGGCTTCGGCAAGAGGCCGGCGCGATCATGCACGACAAGATCGTCATCCCGGGTCAGAAGCTCGGGCTGACACTCGCATCGGGGTGCGCGGCGGCCCTCCTGCTCTCCCTGGGGCTCGGCTTCATCTCGGTGGGGTTGTTCATACTGCTGGGCGAGTGGCTCACGTACGCCGGCGCGCTGCTCCTGACCGGTGGCGTGCTCGTGCTCGGCGCAGTGGTCTTCACCGTCATCAAGATGAGGAGCATGCAGAAATGAGCGCGGACACGAACACTGGGATAGGCGCGAGCGAGCCGAAGATCACGATCGAGGACGTCAAGCGCAGGGCCGAGGCCGTCCGCGACCTGGCGAAGTCCGAGGTGAGGCGCAAGAGGGACGAGCTGCTGCACGAGAAGGCGGCGCGAACGATCTTCGTGGGCGTCGTGGCGATCGCGGCGCTCGCGTCCTTCGCGTTCTTCATGGGAACGCGGAAGGGGAAGGCGAGCTGTTCCCCGCCGCTGCCGCCGTACCACTGTTTCCCGCCCGAGTAGCCGTGCCGGCCGCAGGCGACCCGGCCAGGGACACGCCTCCACTCGTGCTCGAACGCGTCGAGGTGGGAGACTCGTCGCTGGAGGCACGCGTCCGCGTCACGGACCCTGTCTGGATGCGCACCTCGGCCGTTCCCGGTCTTCCCAGTGCCGCCCTTGTCCTGCTCCCCGGCCTCGCTCGTCATCGCTGCGACTGCGGCGCTTCGCACGGCATGCGGCAGGAGCTCGCCGACACAGAGACGCCGCACGTGCTCGAACACGTCACACTCGAACTGATGGCGCACTCCGGCTCGCCGCGGGACCTTCGCGGCGAGACCGTCTGGGACTTCGCAACCGACGGCCGGGGCATGTTCCGCGTGCGCCTCGCCTTCGACGATGAACTCGTCGCTAGAGAAGCTCTCGAACGCGGGCTCGCACTCGTGAACGCGCTGCTCGAGGGAAGGGACCCAGGCCCCGTGAACGGTCTGGCGAAGGAGCTGCGGCGACTTCGGAGAAGCTAGGCAGCTCTGGGGTCGCGGTCGTTGACCTGCTGCGCGGTGCGGTGCTAAGGTTGCCCCCAACCTGCGGCGATGCAACTCGCCGCGTCATATCGGGACGTGGACGTGAGGGAAGAGGGCATCATCCGCCCGGCCACCCCTCCGATGTCCCCCGCCAGGGCGGCACGGTGACAGTGCCTCCGGAAGCGGGACGGCCGGACCGTTATACCGGGAATGAGGCCGCACGGGCGCCAAGGGCGCCAGGGCGGCGAAGATAGGTGGTACCGCGACGACCCCTCGCCCTATCGGCGGAGGGGTCGTGTGTTTTCCGGGATCGGGCTCAGAGCCGAGGACTCGGCCCGAGGGGCGCGGGAGCGTCCCGTGATCCCGGGACGTGGAATGAGGTGAGTCGCATGGGAACAGCCAGAGTCGTGTTCGACCGCTGGGACGGCAGATACGCCGAGCGGATCGGCAACGTGCGTTCGAGCGCGGTCCGCGACCTGTTCGCGGCGGCGTCCCGCCCGGACATGATCAGCTTCGCGGGCGGGATGCCCGACGTGAAGCGAGTTCCGGCATCGGCGGCGGCCGACGCGGCGCACAATGCCGTCATGCACGAAGGCGCCCAGGCGCTCCAGTACGGGTCGAGCGAGGGACGGCGCGAACTGCGGGACTTCATCGTCGAGCTCATGGCCGAGATCGGCGTGCGGCTCACCCGTGATGACCTGATCGTCACGGCGGGAGCGCAGCAAGCGCTCGACCTTCTCGCCAAGACGTTCCTCGACCCCGGGGATGTGGTGCTCGCGGAGGGGCCGACGTACGTGGGCGCGCTTCAGGCCTTCTCGGCGTATCAGCCGAAGATCGTGTGCGTCCCGATGGACGAGCAGGGCATGCGTACCGACCTGCTCGAGCAGGAGTTGGCCAGGCTCGGCCCCCGCGGCGCGAAGTTCATATACACCGTGCCGAACTTCCAGAACCCAGCGGGAGTGACACTCGTGCCCGAGCGCAGACGCAGGCTCCTCGAGCTGGCTCGCGAGTACGACATCCCCGTCATCGAGGACGACCCCTACGGCCGCCTTCGGTACGGAGGTGGGCATGCCCTGCCGCTCAGAGCGCTCGATGAGGACGTCATCTATCTTGGCACCTTCTCCAAGATCTTCGCGCCGGGCCTGCGCTTGGGCTGGATCGCGGCACCACGTCCGATACTTGCCAAGGTGCTTCTCGTGAAGCAGGCCGCCGACCTGTGCGGCTCCGCGTTCGCGCAGGTCACCGCCGAGCGCTACTTCTCCGGCACCCGCTGGCGCAAGGTGCTCCAAGGACTCGTGAAGGCGTACGCGGAGCGACGCGACGCGATGGTCTCAGCGCTCGAAGAGCACTTCCCGCCCGAAGCGCACTGGACCGTGCCGGACGGCGGGTTCTTCATATGGGTGGAGCTGCCGTCCTTCGTGGACGCGAGCACGATACTCGCCGAGGCGGTGGAACACGGCGTGACCTTCACACCGGGCGACGCGTTCTTCCCGGACGGTCGGGGCAGGAACTGTATGAGACTGGCATTCTGCTACGCTGAGCCGCAGGCGATCGCCGAAGGGATCGGCCGGCTCGCCGAGGTGATCGAGGACCGGCTCGAGCTCTACCGGGCGTTCATCGCCGCAGGTGCGCTGCCCGAGCACGTGGGAGGGGCCGCCTGAGGCCGGGCCGACAGGGGGGCACGACGTGAAGGAGAAGATCGCAGTGCTCATGGGCGGCCGCTCGCTCGAGCGCGAGGTGTCGCTTGCCAGCGGGCGCCGCGTGAGCGCCGCTCTCGAGTCGGCGGGGTTCAGGGTGCTGGCACTCGACGTGACGGCCGACCTCGTTGAGACGCTCAGGCGCGAACGGCCCGACGCCGTCTACATTGCGCTGCACGGCAAGTACGGGGAGGACGGGACCATCCAGGAACTGCTGGAGTTCCTCGGCATCCCGTTCACCGGGCCGGGTGTCGTCTCCTCGTATCTGGCCTGGGACAAGTCCGTGGCCAAGCACGTCTTCGCGGCGAACGGGATCCCCACGCCCCCTTGGATCACGCTCACGGCAGACGCGTTCAAGGAGATGGGCGCCGCGACCTCGCTCGATCTCATCCCCGAGCGGGTAGGCGGCTTCCCGGTGGTGGTGAAGCCCTCGACGCAGGGGTCGGCCCTCGGTCTCACGAAGGTGAAGGGTGCCGAAGAGCTCGCCGAGGCCCTGCTGGGTGCGCTGTCGTTCGCTGACGCGGCGCTCGTAGAGAAGTGGATAGACGGCGTCGAACTCGCGGTCTCCGTGCTCGACGGGCCGGACGGAACGCCTGACGTCCTGCCGCCTGTGGAGATCGTCGCGAAGTCGGGGCTGTTCGACTTCTCGGCGATGTACACGCGTGGCGAGACGGACTACTTCGTCCCCGCACGGCTGGCGGCCGACGTAGAGGAGCTCGTCATCCAGCTCGCAGCCCGGGTGCACACCCTGCTGGAATGCCGCGATGTGAGCCGCGTGGACATGGTGGTCGACGCATCGGGTGCACCGTACGTGCTGGAGTGCAACACCTCGCCCGGGATGACCGAGACGTCACTCCTGCCGATGGCTGCCGAGGCGGCAGGGCGGTCGTTCGAGGACGTGGTCACGCTGCTCGTCTCGGCCGCTCTCGGGCGCGCGCGAACAGCGGGCGGATAGGGTACAAAGAAGTGCACGGCATTCCACGTGGCGCTTGAGCGCGTCGCGTCGAGAGCGGGCAGGATATCGGACAACGGAGGTGCGTTTCGATGTACGACGATTCTGGACGGCGCGGAGGTAGTCTGCTTGGGGCGTTCCTGCTCGGCGGGCTGCTCGGTGCGGTACTCGGCCTGCTGTTCGCTCCGCGCTCGGGCAAGGAGACGCGTGAGTTGATCTCTGAGAAGGCCCAGGAGTATTGGGGCGAGGGCGTCGAGCTCTACGAGACCGGTCGCGCGAAGGTGAGCGACCTCTACCAGAGCGGAAGCCAGGCCGTGTCCGAGAAGGGCGAGGAGCTCAAGGAGAAGATCGACGAAGCTCGCGAGCGGCTGAAGGAGCAGGTCGAGAAGACCTCGACCGCGGCGAAGGGCAAGGTGGCCGAGGTCATCCCGCAGGCCAAGGCCGCGACGAGCAAGATCGCCGAAGGCGCCAAGTCGGGCATCGATACCGCAGAGTCGAAGACGCAGAGCGCGCTGGACTCGGTGGCCGCCAAGGTCGAGAAGGGCGAGGAGGCAGAGCCTGCGCCCGAGGCGTAGCACCGACAGCATCCGCGTAGGGTGCGAACCGTGGAGCCGGCCCCTCGGGCCGGCTCCCGTTCGATGAAGGGACCGTCCGTGCCGAGTCTGCGCTCTATCGAGGGTCTGACCGTGTACGACCGCGAAGGCGGCGTGCTCGGCTCGGTCACGCACGTGTTGTGCCATCCAGAGGAGCCGCTCGTCGTCGGCATCGAGGTGCAGCCGCCCAACGTGGCCTACGTCGTGTCCCGGGGTCCGCGACACATCGCGCTCCCCGGCGTGACGCTCGGCGAGGACAGGATCGATGTCACCGAGGACGTGAAGGAATGGTCCGGCCCCCCGGCGGAGAAGGCGCTCGGTTTCGAATGGGACGTGAGCGTCATCTGGGTCGGGATGCCGCTGGTCACGGGGTCCGGTGTGCGGCTCGGCTACGTCGCCGACGCGTCGTTCGAACTCGACGACGCGCGAGTACGGGAGGTTCTGATCAGCGAAGGGATCACGTCGGATGTGGCCGTCGGCACGCGTCTGTTGGACGGCGCGCTCCTCGTTGGCTTCGACGGCTCCGTGGTGCGCGTGAAGGACGAAGCGGCCGACACGGAGTTCTCCGGGGGTCTCGCCGCGCGCGCGGGGTCGAACGTGGCGGTTGCCAAGGTCGTGGCCGGAGAGGCGGCGAAGACGGCGGCCGCGCTTGGTGACAAGGCGGTCAAGGCGGCGGCGAAGACGAAGGCGGCCAAGAGCGCCTGGGAGGTGCTCAAGGAGACGGGGAAGGCGTTTCGCGAAGGGGCGAAAGGCGAGGGCGAGTAGATGGTGCGGGTATACTGTGTGCGTTTCCGCTGTGTGCGTGCTGTTTCCGACGACCTCCCCCTCGGCGATGGGCACAATGGCTCGTAGACTGCAACCCCTCCTGCTCCAGCACCTCGACCAACTCCCTGCCGTGTGCACCGGTTGCGACTTCTGGGAGTCGTCAGAGATGCACGAGCGCCGGTGCGGTTCGACCTGCAACCGCGAAGCGCTCCGTGCCTCCTACGAGCGGATCATCAGCGAATGGGGCGAGTGCGGCAGGGTCGCCGTCGATGACGACGACGAGATCGTGGGCTTCATCAAGTACGCGCCCAGCGGCTACTTTCCCCAGGCCGCGACGTTCCCCTCCTGCCCGGAGTCGGGCGACACGGTGCTGATCACCTGTCTGCACATCCGTGACGATGTGCGCGAACAGGGGCTCGGGAGGTTGCTCGTTCACGCCGCGCTCAAGGACCTCAAGAGCCGCGGCGAACGCTCGGTCCAGTCGTTCGCCTGCGCGCGCTCCGTGGATCTCTCGGTCATGCCCATGATCGGGATGAAGTACCTGCTGAGCCAGGGATTCACCGTCGTGAGACCCGATCCCGCCTTCCCGCTCATGCAACTCGACCTGCGCTCGCTCGCGATGCTCGCCGAGAATATCGAGTCCGTGCTCGACTCGTTGCGATTGCCGCTGCGCTCGCCCGCCCGAGTACCCGACCCGACGGTTCGAGCGAGGTAGGGATGGCCGAGAAGCAGAAGAGAGCGGGTTCGCGCGAACGCGTTCGCATCTACCTTGAAGAGCACTGTCTGCTCGACGGACTGGTCGAATTCGAGCAGTCCACGAAGACCGCGCAGATGGCGGCGGAAGCGATGGAATGCGAGCTAGGGCAGATCGTCAAGTCGCTCGTGTTCGTCGTCGGCGATCGGCCGGTCCTCGTTCTCGTGGCAGGCGACCGAAGAGGTGACGGCGACGCTATCGCGGCGCTCCTGGGCGGCGATAGCGCTCGAATCGCGGATGCGGAGACCGTGCGCTCAGCAACGGGCTACGCGATCGGGGGAGTCTCGCCCTTCGATCTGCCGGTCTCCCTACCTGTCCTGTTCGACGACTCACTCCAGCGTTTCGATGTTGTGTTCCCCGCCGGCGGCACGCCTTCGGCGATGGTTCGAATGTCGCCACAGCGGCTACGCGAGCTCACTCGCGCGCGCGTGGCACGCATCTCGCACTAGGCGGCGCGCATGAGCTCCCTTCCGGTACAGCCTCCGGCTCGTCGGCACATCCCACGCCTGTACGTGGCGGTCGGAGTCGTCCTTTGCGCCGCAGCGCTCGCGGCCTCGCTGGGCGCGAAGCCGCACGCCCAGGCGACGATCGACGGCGTCTCTCGGCCGATCGAGCCCGGCGCGACTGTGGCGGATCTGGCCGAGGCGGGGCACCTGCGGGGTCGGCCGGGCAGGATGGTTTCTCTGAGCGGCCGCGTTCTCGAGGTCACGAGTGGCGTACCACCGCGCGTGTGGCGCAACGGCCGCCCGGTGACCGCCGAGCGTGTCGTCTACGAGGGCGATGTCATCACGAGCGCCGACGGGGCGAACACCCTCGAGGAAGTCGTGACCAAGCGGGAGCCGATCGCGTTCGCGAGGCGCGTGGTGGGCTCGGGCCCGCTCGTCACGCTCGTTTCGCCGGGATCGCCGGGCGTGAGGCAGCTGCGTGTCGGCGCGGTATCGGGCGACGTTGTGACGAGCACCGTCGTCAAGGAGCCCTCACCCATGGTCGTCAGGCGATACGGAGCGCAGCCGAATCAGAAGCTCGTCGCGCTCACGTTCGACGACGGCCCGTGGCCCGGGCAGACGGAGAAGATCCTGCGCGTACTCAGGCAACACAAGGTCAAGGCCTCGTTCTTCATGATCGGCTATCTGGCGAGGAGGTACCCCTCGATTGCTGAGAAGGTGGCCGCGGAAGGTCACGTAGTGGGGAACCACACGGCCGGTCACCGGATGTTGACGAAGCTCACCAGTGCGGCCGTGGACACACAGATAGCGCAGGGCGCGGGCATCATCGAGCGCAGCACCGGTCAAACGCCCGAGTGGTTCCGGCCGCCTGGAGGCGACATCTCACCGGCGGTGTGGTCCCGTATCCGGAGGGTACGACTCAAGGTGGCCCTGTGGGACGTGGATCCCCAGGACTGGAGGGGCATCCCTTCGCCGAAGATCGCCCACGACGTCGTCACTCGCGTGAGGCCGGGTGCGATCGTGCTCCTACACGATGGAGGCGGGGATCGCACGCAGACCATCCGAGCGCTGCCGGTGATCATTCGCGCCCTCAAGTCCCGCGGGTACCGCTTCGTCACGCTCGACGAGATGCCGCAGCGCTGAGCGGAGCGGATGCCCTGGGCGGCGATGGCGATGGGCGGCCGCAGCGCTGAGCGGCGCACCGCCCGGCGGCCGCAGCGCTTAGCGACGCACCACCCCGGTGGTCTCAGCCGCGGCAAACGGGAGCTAGCCTCCCTCGCGTGCTCGCAGGCCTCCCAGCACGGTGGACGGGGTCACGATGAAGTCCACCGGCTCGTCGTGGGGTTCTCTCGGAAGCTCGTCGAGCAGCTGTTCGTCGAAGGCGACGCCGATCCTGAGGGTGTCTTCGGGAAGGCGCGCAAGGAAGCGGTCGTAGAACCCGCCGCCGTATCCCAGCCGGAACCCCCTGCGGTCGAACGCCACGGCCGGCACGAGCAAGGCGTCGATCTCGTTGAGATGGACGCGCGGGGCCTCGGGTCGCGGCTCGCGGATCCCGTAGGCGGCAAGAACCAGATCGGCCGGGTCGGCGACCTCGTGCAGATCGAGCTCTTGCTGCGAGACGCGCGGATACGCCACGCGCACGCCCTCTTCCCGTAGGCGTCTGAGGGCGGGCTCCGGGTCGATCTCCTCGGCGTTCGCCCCGAAGCCCAGGACGAGACGCGCGCATACGAGCCCGGGGATGTGCATGAGCGCGTCGGCGAGGGCCTCGGCGTCGGATGCGCGCCGCTCGGGCGGGATCTCACGGCGGCGAGCGCGGACGGTGGCTCTGAGCTGCGATTTGTGCTGAGGTGCGGAGCTGTCTCTCATGAGCGTCACCGCGCAATCCCGCACGTGGGCTAGCCGATTCCCAGCGTGCCCATGACGAGCAGGGCCGCCGTCAGTCCTATGACTACCAGTATGGTCGCCCATGACACGAGGTTGTACACCCTGCCGTTCACGAATCGGCCCATGATGCGCCTGTCGTTCACGATTCCCATCATGAAGACGAGCAGGAACGGCAAGAGCACCCCGTTGACGGCCTGAGAGAGCACCATGATGCGGATGAGTGGCGCGCGGGGCACGAGCACGAGCATGGCGCCTAAGACGATGACGAACGTGTAGATGGCATTGAACATCGGCGCCTCGGACCAGGAGCGGTCGATGCCGCGCTCCCAGCCGAACGCCTCGGTGATGGCGTAGGCGGCTGTGAGCGGCAACACGAAGGCCGCGAGGAGCGATGCGCCGAACAGTCCTACGGCGAACAGCGTGCTCGCGTACTCGCCGGCTACCGGCGCGAGCGCCTGAGCGGCCTCCTCGGCGCCGGTGATCTCGACGCCGGCCGGGAAGAGCACGGTGCCGGTCGTGACGATGATGAACCACGCGATGACGTTCGCCGAGATGACGCCGGACACGACATCGATGCGCTGGTAGGCGAGCTCCTTCGCGGTGACGCCCTTGTCGACGATATTGCTCTGCACGAAGAACTGCATCCACGGCGCTATCGTGGTTCCCACGGTGGCGATCACGATGAGGACGAAGCCGGTCTCCGGGACGAATGTGGGCACGAACGTGGCGTGCAGCACGTCGCCCCAGTCCGGCTTTGCCGCGAACGCGGCGACGACATAGGCAACGAAGATGGCGGAAAGGGCGAGCAAGAGCTTCTCGATGCGACGATACGATCCACGCACGACGAGCAGCCACACGACGATCGCGGCGATGGGGACGGACACGTACTTGGACACGCCGAAGAGCTGGAGGGCCGCGGCGATGCCGGCGAACTCGGCGACAGACGTCGCGGCGTTGCTCGTCAGCAGCGCGAGCATGGCGAACAGCGTGGGACGCACGCCGTAGCGTTCGCGGATGAGCGCCGAGAACCCCTTGCCGGTCACCGCCCCCATGCGCGCGGCGGTCTCTTGCACGATGGCGAGCGAGAACGTCATCAGGAAGACCATCCAGAGCGTCGCGTAGCCGTAGTGCGCGCCGCCGACCGAGTACGTGGAGATGCCGCCTGCGTCGTTGCCAGCCGAGGCCGCGATGATGCCGGGTCCCATTGCGGCGAGGAAGGTAAGCGCGCGCGCGCGCCGCTTGGCGGTCATGTCGGTGTGTGCGTCGCGGGCGGGCATGGGCGTCATGCTCGCTACACGACAAGTGCGGCTACGAGGTATCCGGCGCCGACGGAAAGCCCCAGGTAGACGACTGCGGCGAGCAGCATCATGGCGATGCCGAGCGAGGTGGCGGACGTCGGCTTCTCGGCGGCCATGCGCCTACGGACGATCCCGGTCACCCCCACCCCGGCGAGCATCGTCAACAGGATCGATACCCCCGCCACGACCCCCCACGCGACCGCGAGCGAGTCCGGCACGCCCGCGAGCTCTCCCACGCCGAAGGCCAGGAGTCCCACGATCGTGCCGAGCACCAACCCCAACAGCCCGTTGCGAAACACATGGCGGGCGAGGCTCGGGCGCCCTTCTTCGTC
>CAYWCB010000029.1:0-13372 GCA_964456615.1 uncultured Eubacteriales bacterium
ATGCAGGCCGCCTTCGTCGACATCGGGCTGGAGAAGAACGCGTTCCTCTACGTCGACGAGGTGGTGACCCCGGAAGGTATCGAGGGGCTTCCGAAGCGCGACATCCAGTCTCTGCTCAAGGCCGGCCAGCAGATCATGGTGCAGGTGCTCAAGGACGCGATGGGGACGAAGGGCGCGCGGGTGACGACGGAGATCACCCTGCCAGGGCGATTCCTGGTGCTCATGCCCTTCTCGGAGTTCATCGGCGTCTCGCGGAAGCTGCCCGACGAAGAACGCGACCGGCTGTACGCGAGTATCGTGGATCACGTGCCGCCCGGAGTCGGAGTCATCGTCAGGACCGTCGCGCAAGGAGTCTCGCACAAGGACCTGGTCTCCGATCTCGAGTTCCTCTCGCGATTGTGGAGAAGGGTCGAGCACCAGGCGCGCGACGGACTCGCGCCGGAAGTGATCTACACGGAGATGGACCTGGCGCTCAGGATGGTGCGGGATGTCTTCTCGGACGAGTTCATGCGCCTGTACGTAGATGACAGATCGCTCCACGACAAGGTGGTCTCGTTCCTGAAGAAGACGTCGCCCTCGCTCGTCCGGCGAGTGGAGCTCTATCGAGAGCGTCGGCCCCTGTTCGATGCGTTCGGCCTGCAGCCGACGATCGATTCGGCGCTCAAGCGGACGGTGGAGCTTCCATCAGGCGGGCACATCACCGTCGACAAGACGGAGGCGCTGACCGCGATCGACGTCAATACAGGCAGATACGTCGGGAAGCGGACCCTCGAGGAGACGATTCTGCGCACCAACCTGGAGGCCGCAGAGGAAGTAGTTCGCCAGCTGAGGCTGCGCGATATCGGCGGCATCATCGTTATCGACTTCATCGATATGGAGAGCGCGTCCAACCGTGCGCTTCTCATGGCACGCCTCGGTGAGCTGCTCGAGCGCGATCGCACGAAGACCCGGGTGACCGAGATCTCTCGGCTCGGTCTCGTTGAGATGACCCGAAAGAACGTCACCGACGGCCTGTATGGGGTGCTGACGCAGCCCTGTCCGTGCTGCGACGGCGATGGGCGCGTGCTCTCGCAGACGACCCGCCGCATAGCTGCCGAGCGCCGGATCCGCGAGATCCTGGTGAACGGCAAGTCCGACGCGTATCTGTTCGGGTTGAACACGGAGACGTACGAGTTCGTCATGGCGCCTGGTCGCAACGCTCTGGCGAGTCTGCGCGCGGAGACGGGAAAGCAGGTGTCGATCGTCGCCGACGACGACATACAGCCGACTGAGGTGCGGGTCCTCATTGAAGGGAAGGCGGGTCTTCTGCCCGGTGGCGGAGACTAGATCGTGGCCACCCGCTGACCGGGGTTTCGTGCCCTGTGTGCTGCGTTGACGCTCTATCAGGCAGCTGCTAGCATATCCCCTCGCGCATGAAGGCCAGTGAGAGGTATTCCGCATGTACGCTGTCGTGTCGACAGGTGGCAAGCAGCTTCGCGTCCAGAAGGACGACCTCGTCGTCGTCGAGAAGCTCGAAGCAGCCGTCGGTGACTCCGTGAAGCTGGACGTACTGATGGTCGCCGACGGCGATTCTGTGGCCGTATCGCCGGAAGACGTGGGCTCCGCCACCGTCACGGCCGAGGTCGTGGAACACTTCAAGGGCGGCAAGACGCTCGTGTTCAAGCTCAAGAAGCGCAAGGGCCACAAGAAGCTCCGTGGCCATCGCCAGGAACTGACGCGCATACGGATCTCGGATGTAGCACTCGCCGGTGCGAAGAAGACGAGAAAGACATCGAAGAAGACCGAGGAAGCTCCGGTCAGCGAAGAGGTCGAGCCCGAGGTGATCGCCGGGACGGTTGCAGAGGCGGTCGCAGAGGTCGACGTGGCGCCGGCCAACGAGCAGATCGACGAGTAGGTAGGGACGACTCATGGCACACAAGAAGGGCCTCGGCTCGACGAAGAACGGCCGCGACTCCAAGGCGAAGCGGCTTGGGGTGAAGCGCCACGCGGGCCAGACGGTCACCGCGGGTTCCATCCTCGTGCGGCAGCGCGGCACCGCGCTCAAGCCCGGAGAGAACGTCGGGATCGGCCGCGACGACACCCTGTTCGCGCTGAGGGACGGGGTCGTGGACTTCACGCGGGGCAAGGACCGCAGGGTCCACGTTCGACCGCTCGACGCGTAACGGAGAGTCACGCACGCGCAAGCGTGTCACCGAGCCCTCCGCTCCAGTCCGGGGCGGGGGGCTCGTTGCACTATGATGTGGTTGCGTTCGGTGTGGGTGCGCAGATGGGTCGCACGAGCCGGGGCCGCCACCGGGACGAGCGAGATCGGGAGGTACCGCGCCGGTGTTCATCGACGAGGTGACGATACGCGTCAAAGGCGGCGATGGCGGTGCCGGCTGCACGTCGTTCCGGCGCGAGGCCTACGTGCCGAAGGGCGGGCCGGACGGCGGTGACGGCGGTCGCGGCGGCAACGTCGCCCTCGAAGCCGATGGCGCACTCTCCTCGGTCATCGAATACCGGTTCAGGCGCCACTTCAAGGCCCAGCGGGGTACCCATGGGAAGGGCGCGGTGAGACACGGCGCCCAGGGCGCTGACCTCGTGCTCAAGGTGCCGCTCGGCACGGTCGTTCGCGATCGCGACACGGGTGAGACCATCAGCGACCTCACCCACCAGGGACAACAGGTGGTCGTCGCCCACGGTGGACACGGGGGCCGCGGCAACATCCATTTCGTCACGCCGACGAGACGGGCGCCAGCCTTTTCCGAACTCGGCGAGCCCGCCCGGGAGCGATGGATCGAGCTGGAGATGAAGCTTCTGGCCGACGCCGCGCTCGTGGGGATGCCGAGCGTCGGGAAGTCCTCGCTCATCGCACGCATGAGCGCGGCCAGGCCGAAGATCGCCGACTACCCGTTCACGACCCTCGTGCCGAATCTCGGTGTCGTGAAGGCGGGCGACCGGTCGTTCGTGATGGCCGACGTCCCGGGACTCATCGAAGGCGCGCACGAAGGCAAGGGGCTCGGGCACGCCTTCCTGCGACACATCGAAAGGACCGCTCTCATCATCCACGTCGTCGATCTGACTGGAGGGTACGAGTCCCGGGACGTCCTCGACGACGTGAGAGCGATCGACCGCGAGCTCGAGCTGCACGCAGAGGAACTGAGCGCACGGCCGCGTGTCCTCGTGGGGAACAAGCGGGACATGCCGAACACCGCAGCCGCCTCCGAGAGACTGGCTGAGTACGCACGCGAGATCGGGCTGCCTTACTTCGCTGTCTCTGCCGTCACAGGGGAAGGCATCGATGCCATGACCCGCGCGGTGGCCGAGAACGTGCACGATCTGCGAGAAGGCGCGATCGAGGAAGCACCCGCCTTCGAGCGCGTGTGGAGACACCAACGGCCGGGCGATCGCGAGTTCGGCGTCCGCAACCTCGGTGGTGGCGTCTTCGAGGTCAGTGGGACCGGTGTCGAACGGATGGTCATCATGACCGAGGTCGACAACGAGGAGGCGGTCGCCTTCCTCCAGAAGCGCCTCGTGAAGGCTGGAGTGGAGCAGGCGCTCATGGACGCGGGTGCCGTGGACGGCGACGAGATCCGGATCGCGGGCAGGGCCTTCGAGTTTCAGAGCGCATTGGCGTCCGATCCCGAGGTGCCCTTCATCGAGGACGAGGTGGACGCCGAGTCGGCCGAGGTGGTGAAGCGGTGAGCCAGCAGTCCAGAGTCGTCGTCAAGGTCGGGAGCAGCACCCTCACGAATGCGGAAGGGCGCGTCGACCACGACTACATCGCGTCGCTCGTCGAGCAGATGTGCACCCTCAAGGACGGGGGAGCGTCGGTCGTGATCGTCAGCTCGGGCGCCATTGCTGCCGGCATGGAGGCGCTCGGCATGCGAGAGAGGCCCGATGACATGCCATCGCTGCAGGCGGCCGCATCCGTGGGTCAGGTGCGTCTCGTGGAGGCGTACGCGGAGCACTTCGCGCGCCATGCCGTGACGGTCGGACAGGTGCTGCTCACTCGGCACGACACCGGTCATCGCGACTCGTACCTGCATGCGAGGGACACCTTCGAGCGGCTCCTGTCGCTCGGCGCCGTCCCGATCGTGAACGAGAACGACACCGTTGCGGTCGAGGAGATCAGGTTCGGCGACAACGACACGCTCGCGGCCCTGGTGGCGACGATGATCTGTGCCGACCTGGTCATCGTGCTCTCGGACATCGAGGGCATGTACGACGCCGACCCTCGGATCGCCGAGGAGGCGTCGTTGCTGGAAAACGTCGAGGAGCTCACCGCGGACCTCCTGGCCGCAGCGGGCGGCACGGGCTCCGTGGTGGGGAGTGGCGGCATGGCTACGAAGGTGGAGGCCGCAAAGGTGCTGATGAAGGCTGGGATCCACATGGTCATCTGCGACGGTCGCAGGCCGAACGCCATCGTGGACGCCGCCGAGGGGCGTTCGGTGGGAACGCGCTTCTCGGGCAGCGAGAGCACCATCGGCGCCCGCAAGCTCTGGATCGCGCTCGGCCGCAAGTCCGCCGGAGAGATCGTGATCGACGACGGCGCGGTCGAAGCGCTCCAGAAGCGTGGAAAGAGCCTGCTAGCGGCTGGAGTCGTCGCTGTAGCGGGCAAGTTCGAGGCGGGCGATGCGGTAGTATTGAAGGACAGGTCGGGCGGTGTTGTGGCTCGGGGTCTGAGCGAGTTCTCGGCGATCGACCTCGACCGGATCAAGGGCATGAGGACCGCGGACATCAAGGCGGCACACCCCGGGATGGCGGGCACCGAGGTCGTGCACCGCGATCGGCTCGTGATCCTGTGACGTCAGCGTATTCGATGGCCGCGACAGAGGGCGTGGAGCATGTCTGAAGTGAGTGAACTGGCCGAAAAGGCACGCGTCGCCGCGCGCAAGCTCTCGACCGCGTCGACCCGCGAGCGCGACGACGCGCTGCAGGCCATGGCAGATGCGCTCGTCGAGCATCAGGACGATATCATCGCTGCGAACGGTGAGGACATGGCAGCCGCGCGCGAGAAGGGAACGGCGACCGGTCTGCTCGACCGCCTCCTGCTCGATTCGTCGAGGATCGAGGCGATCGCGGACGCCATCCGCGACGTCGCGGGGCTGGCCGATCCCATAGGGCAGGTGGTCGCGGGATACACGCTGCCGAACGGCCTCGAACTGAGGCAGGTGCGTGTCCCGCTCGGCGTGGTGGCGATGATCTACGAGGCGAGGCCGAACGTCACCGGTGACGCCGCCGCGCTGTGCGTCAAGACCGGCAACGCCGTCATCTTGCGGGGCGGCTCGCTCGCGGCGAAGTCGAGCATGGCCATGACACGGGCACTTTCGGCTGCGTGCGCGAAGACCGGTCTGCCTGCGGACAGCGTCCAGACCGTGGCTGACACAAGCCACGAGGCCGCCACAGAGCTCATGACGCTCACCGGGATGATCGACGTCCTGATCCCGCGCGGCGGTGCGGCACTTATCCAGAGCGTCGTTCAGAACGCCAAGGTGCCGACGATAGAGACCGGTGTCGGGAACTGCCATGTCTACGTGCACGAGAAGGCGGATCCCGAGATGGCGACGCACATCGTCGTCAACGCCAAGTGCCAGCGCCCGGCGGTGTGCAACGCTGCGGAGTCCCTCCTCGTCGACGAGGCGATCCATGCGACCGTCCTGCCGGGCATCCTCAAGGCGCTCGAAGCCAAAGGTGTCACCGTCCGCGGCGACGGGAAGACCCTCGCGCTCGGCGCGATCTCGAGCATCGAGCCTGCGACCGAGGACGATTGGCACGCCGAGTACTACGAGCTCAAGATCGCGTGCAAGGTCGTCTCGGGCCTCGACGACGCCATCGCGCACATCAGCGCGTACGGCACCGGTCACAGCGAGGCGATCGTCACCGGGGAGTACTCGGCGGCACAGCGGTTCCTGAACGAGGTGGATGCCGCCGCGGTGTACGTGAACGCGTCGACGCGCTTCACCGACGGCGGGGAGTTCGGCCTCGGCGCCGAGATCGGCATCTCGACGCAGAAGTTGCACGCGCGAGGGCCGATGGGGCTTGCGGCGCTCACGTCGACGAAGTGGCAGGTACTCGGAAGCGGGCAGATCCGAGAGTGAGAATGCGAGCACGCTTCGGCATCATGGGTGGGACGTTCGACCCCATCCACTTCGGGCACCTCGTCACGGCCGAAGAAGCGCTCGTGCAGTTCAACCTCGACCGCGTCATCTTCATGCCGACCGGACACCCCGCCTTCAAGACCGATCAGAAGGTCACTTCCGCAGAGCATCGCTACCTCATGACCGTCATAGCCACGTCCAGCAATCCCGATTTCGACGTGTCGCGCATGGAGATCGACAGGCCGGGCCTCACGTACACGGTGGACACGCTCCTCGCTCTGCGGGAGCAGTACGGACCGCAGACCGAGCTCTTTTTCATCACCGGTGCGGACGCCGTGTGGGAGATCTTGAGCTGGCACGATGCCGACAAGATCGCCGGGCTGTGCACGTTCATCGCGGCGACCCGGCCCGGGTATGACGTGCGTGCCGCCGCCGACGAGCACACGCGTCTCGCGACGGACTTCAGCATCGAGTACATCGAAGTCCCGGCGCTCGCGATCTCCTCGACCGACATTCGAGCCCGTGTCGTGGAGAGACGCCCCATCCGCTACTTGCTGCCGGAGGCCGTCGCGGCCTACATCGGCAAGTACGGTCTCTACCGGGAGAACGTCTAGATGGCCCCGTCCGTCAGCTACGGTCAGGCCGAAGAAGCGCTGCGAGCACGGCTCTCCCCCGACGCGCTCGCCCACTCGCACCGGGTCGCGCACGCCGCCCGCGAACTCGCCGACGTCTATGGCGTGGACGCAGAGGACGCGGCGGTCGCGGGTCTGCTCCACGACTGGGACCGCGACCTTTCCAGCGGCGATCTGCTGGTGCAGGCTGAAGCGCTCGGCGTGCCGGTCGCGGAGGTCGATCGCGCGGTTCCGTACCTGTTGCACGCGAAGACCGGGGCGGCCTCCGCAGCGCTTGCCCTCCCGGGGCTGGAAGCGCGGATCGTCCGCGCGATAGCTCGGCACACCGTGGGCGACGCCGAGATGACCGACCTCGACCGCGTCGTCTACGTAGCG
This sequence comes from uncultured Eubacteriales bacterium, assembly GCA_964456615.1. Lineage (GTDB taxonomy): Bacteria > Actinomycetota > Coriobacteriia > Anaerosomatales > CAVRZR01 > CAVRZR01. Next base: position 7,088 of record CAYWCB010000029.1, read on the forward strand.
GACATGCTCGAGCCGGGTCGTAAGCACGCGCCACTCGACGGCATTCGTGAAGACGTCGGCCGCCTCTCGCTGGACGAGCTCTTCTACGTGGCATACCGTGCGTCGGTGCACTATCTGATCGAGGAAGGGAAGCTGATCCACCCTGATACCGTCGTGGTATGGAACTCACTCGCGCGGAGAAGGACATGAGCGAGAGTATCGAGGACCCGACGAGAGCAGGCCGCCCGGGTGAGGCCGAGGGAGCCGGCGGAGCTGAACCCGTCCCTCCGCAGTCCAACCGGGACATCCGACGAACTTCGGGGGAATCCCGCTCCTCGCGCCGCCGGAAGAAGGAACGAGGGCGAGAACTCGCGGGTACCGGCTCGATAGAGCCCGGCCTGAGCGGCGGTGTGTCCCACGGGACCCGCCGCAAGGCGGCTCGTGTCGCTGTCGTGAGCGTCGTTGTGGGAGCGCTCGTCGTTGGTGCCCTGTTGGCGGCAGCGCTCGCGATCAATAGCGTCGCGCGCTGGAACGCGCGCAGGCTCGCAACCCTCAAGACCGCGCCCACCGAACAAGAGAAGAAGGCGCGGGACAACGTCCTCGTCATCAGCGAGAAGGATGGGAAGGCGACGGGCTTTCTAGCCCTGCGCGTCGATCAGGACCGCAAGCAGGTCTTCGGCATCGCGATCCCCGATGGAGCGTTCCTGGAAGTCCCCGGTCAGGGATTCGAGCGGGTGGGCGACAGCTACCTCGTCGGTCCGGATGTGTCGATGTCGGCGATCTCGAACTTCCTGACCGTGCCTTTCGACCGCTACGTCGTCGTGTCCGAAGCCACCTACCAGGAGGCGCTCAGGGGGCAACTCCTGAGAGGCGTCATGCAGGCCGCACGCGACTCGAATCTTCGCGAGAAGGACGCTGAGGACCTGGCCGAGTTCCTCGATCAGACACCGACGGAGGACGTCGCACTCGTACCGCTGGAGGTCAAGCCGATCACGCTCGGTGCGCAGACGTACTTCGAACCTCAACGTGAGGCACTGGCCGACCTGCTGCAGTCGTGGTGGGGTGTCGAGTTGTCGGAGTCAGAGAAGGTCGTGCGGCTCATCGTCTACAACGGGGCGGGGACGCCGGGCATAGCGGGGGAGGCGGCCCAGCAGCTCATCCGTGGCGGGTTCCGTGTCGTGGACACGAAGAACGCCGACACCTTCGACTACAAGGAGACGCAGATCGTCGTCCAGGACAAGGACATGGTAGCCGGCGAGGCCGTGAGGAAGGTCCTCGGCACGGGCAAGGTGATCGACCAGCCGAGCGACCAGGACGTCGCGGACGTGATCGTCATCATCGGCAAGGACTACAAGCCCCCGAAGACCCCCGGCGGCTCGTGACAGGGAGGAACGCGCTGGACTCCAGGGAGATAGCCGTAGCCGCGGCACGTGCCGCGGCGGAGAAGAAGGCTGAAGACGTTCTCGCGCTCGACGTCGCTGAACTTCTCGTCGTGACCGACTGCTTCGTCATCTGTTCCGGCCGCAACGACCGGCAGGTGAAGACCATCGCCGAAGAGGTGGAAGACCGCCTGCGCGAGGACTTGGGAGTGAAGCCCATAGGCCGCGAAGGCGTTCGCGAGGCGCGCTGGATCCTGCTCGACTTCGGCGATGTGGTCGTTCACATCTTCCAGCCTAGCGAGAGGGACTTCTACCGACTCGAGAAGCTCTGGAGCGACGCGCCCCGGCTTGCTTTTCCCGAGGACGTGACCGGTCCGACTGGTGTTGCGGCTGCTGCTGCGGACGGCGCCGGGACCGTGAGTGGCGGGGCGGAACGGGTCGCCGAGGAAGCCGGCGAGTGAGTTCGGCGCTCAGGCGCTACGGGATACAGCTCGCGCTCGTGGCCGTTGCCGTGACGTGGGGCGCCACGTTTGTCACAGTGAAGGACGCGGTGTCGCGCTACCCGCTCTACTCCTTTCTCGCGCTTCGGTTCGCGATAGCCGTGGCGGCGTTCCTCGTCCTGTTCCCGCGCTCTGTCGCTCGCCTTGACGGCCGCGTGATGCGTGCGGGACTGCTGGCGGGCGCATTCCTGACGGCGGGCTACATCTTTCAGACGTGGGGACTTCAGGGCACCACCGCATCGAAGGCCGCGTTCATCACAGGGATGTTCGTCGTCATCACCCCCATGATGCAGACGGCCCTACTGCGGCGGGCGCCTCGCCTAGCCACGGTCCTCGGAGCTCTGGCGGCGGTGATAGGGCTCTGGCTGCTGTCCGGCGGCGGCGCCGGGCAGTGGACGGCGGGGGACACCCGCGTGCTGCTCTGCGCTGTGGCGTACTCGTGCCACCTCATCACGCTTGGCAGCATCGGGGCCGATCACGATGTAGGCGCGCTGACGCTCGTGCAGCTCTTCACGGTAGCGCTCGCCTGCGGAACGGTCGCTGTGCTCGTTGAGTCGCCGGGGCTGCCGACGTCCGCGTCGGTCTGGGTCGCGCTGGTGGTTACCGGCGTGCTGGCGTCGGCCGTGGCCTTCGCGGTGCAGACGTTCGCGCAGCGCTACATCCCGCCGGCGCGGACCGCACTCATCCTCGTGAGCGAACCGGCCTTCGGGGGGCTCTTCGGGTGGCTTGCGGGCGACAAGTTGGGGATCCGAGGGCTCGCGGGGGCGGCGCTGATCCTTGCGGGGATGGTGGCGTCGGAACTGCTCGGCGCGCGGGCCGGAGCAGCGGAGCGTGTCGCGCTGGAGCCCGCGCTGGAGGGCATGCCGGCGCCAGTGGTCGAGGCGCGCCAGCAGGGTCCGTCGTAGCTCGGCCGGAGCGTCGAAGTGATGCGCGATCGGGCCCGGCGGAGGCATCACGGGTCGCCTTGACCGGCCCGAACGCGCTGTTATACTACCGCTTGCGCCTTCGGCGCCCCAAAGACGTGGGGCCATAGCTCAGCTGGGAGAGCGCATGGCTGGCAGCCATGAGGTCAGGGGTTCGATCCCCCTTGGCTCCACCAGGAAACGACATGGTAGGACTCGGCAGAAACCGGGTCCTACCTGCGTTTTCGAGTAGTCGGCATTTCACGGCGGACAGTGACCGAAGCCCAGGAATAGCCACAGAATAGCCATCCAGCACAAAATCAGCAGCGCCAAGGGAGTAGACTGGAGGGCGATGAGGGGTGTTGCTTCCGGGGCTTTGGAGGGACCATGCGGCGTTCAGTCTCGCTCTTACTGGGCTTGATTCTGGCCATTATCGTGTCTCTCGTGTCCGTCACTCCGGCGTTCGCATTGACCAAGACGACGCTATCGGCTGTCGCGAACCGGAGCACGTGGACGTGCTACGTCCCGGTGCAGTTGAAGTGCGTTCTGAGGGACGCTGCAAACAAGCCACTAGCCGGCCAGGTCGTGTCACTCGAACGCAACAGCGACGGCGTATGGCGGCGCGTGAGAACGCTGCGCACGTCGTCTCAGGGTGTTGTGACGCCACAGGTGAAGTATCGGACGACACTCACGGAGAAGTACGCCGCGCAGTTCCGCTTTCGTTTCCTGGGGAAGGGTGCGTTGCGCGGGGCGACTTCACGCACCTTCCTTCTGTCAGGTCGACTCATGAAGTTGAAGCCCAAGACAGGCAGCCAGGTCGTCCGAGTGTGGCTTGAGAAGGGAAAGGCTCTGCTAAACGTCAGAGGTGCTAGTGCGGTGGAGCTCACATGTGACACGATTCCGTCCTACCGCGCCTTGCTCGGCTTGGGGGACTCCACCGTGTCGATTCCCGCGAACGGCTACTACTCGTTCGATTTCCGGTCGACGAGGGGTACGACGCGGAGGGTCATCGTTAGATAGCCCCACTGAACTGGCCGGTGCCGCTCGTGCGTCCGGGGGCCTCTCCCGTCAGGCATCTGGGGTCGTTCCCAAGCTGGGAAGAGGTACCGGCCGCTGCCTCGTCAACTCGAAGTGCGCATTGGAGTTGAGCAGTCGGGCGTATCTGAGCTTGGCCTTGGTTTCCCGGGGGTCGTGCCGGGCTACCCAGGACGCATCCGCGACGGCTCGACGGCGACGACAAGCATCACCGCGCTTGCCTTGCGACCAAACGAATAGCTGCCTGCCCAGGAGGCCCACGGCCATGACCGTGGGGTCGAACGCATACCCGGCTTGGGAGACGGGCTCTGATCCAGATGCGGACGTACGCTCCGCCACCAGCTCCCGGACAGCCCTCAGCCCCGCCTCGTACTCCTCCTCTGAGACGAATGCTCCGATCTGGGCGGCCACAGCGTCGTATGGCTTCACGCCTTTGTCTATCAGAACGGCGGCTACGAGCACGCCGTCGGGTCCGAGTCTCTTGCGCGTGCTGTGGGCCACCCGCGAGCGTTGCACTCTGCCCCACGCCTTCCGTGGAAGGGCCATGAGGAATAGCACGGCGACACATTCGACACACCCGAGGCCAATGAATAGCAAGCCGACAGCGAGCAAACCGTGGGTCGGTCTAGCGGCAATCACAGCGAAGCCACCAATGATCCAAGCGACGGCCGTTGTCAGGAGCACCCCGACCCAGAAGCGGCGATTCTCGTCCATGGGGCCCCTCTCGACGGTCTCATGGTAGCGCCTGTCGCGCAGCATTCTCAGACGAGGGTCCAGCAACAGGTTCTCGGTGAGCGTCACCGCGTGCACTTGCGCCTGGCGCACGTTTTCGATCCCCCTTGGCTCCACCAACAACATCGCAGCGCCCGCCGGGTATCCGGCGGGCGTTCTGTCTACCGTGCAGGCCTCGCATCAAGCTCGAAGATGACGTTGTCGCCGAGGGCCTCCGCGCGCTCGTATTCCTCGTGGGTAGTGGCGGTCCACACGACGATGGGTCTGCGCTGTCGCCTCTGGAGCCAAGCCGCGAACGAGGGCAGCGCCTCGAGTTCGTCGACGACGAAATCGGGACGGCTCTTCCAGTTCATGAGCATGCCGCTCAGGACAAGCTTCTTCGGGAAGGAGAGCGACTCGCCTTGGAAGGTGCCCGTGAGCTGACCACGAGGGACGTCAGGTGCGCTCTTCGCTATGCGGCCCAGAGACAGGGGATTGAAGGACAGCACGGCCGCGCGGCCCGTTTGGGCCGAGACTTCGCGTGCGACGGCGTCTTCGAGGGCGCCGGGGCTCTCCCGGTTCTTGATTTCGACGAAGATCGGGACTCGACCACCGACGACCGCGAACACCTCGGAGAGGGTGGGGATGGACTCGGTGCCCCCGAGCAGGCGCAACCGCTTCAGCTTGCCAAGAGTGACCGAGGAGACGTCGCGGGAGTCGCCCGTCATTCGCTCGAGGTTCTCGTCGTGCAGGACCACGAGTTCTCCGTCGGCGGTCATCCGTACGTCGAGTTCGATGGCGAAACCAGCTTCGGCGGCTGCCGTGAATGCGGCAAGCGAGTTCTCCGGCACCCTTGTGTCGCCGCTGTGAAGACCTCTGTGCGCGACAGGCGTTGCGGTGAGCCAGTGAGGCGCGTTGCGCCGGAAGTCGAAACCGCCGACCGCGAACCAGTAGGTCGCGACGAGTCCGAGCAAGATGCCGCACACGACCCACCAGCGTGTCGCCACAGGTCCACCTCCGTTGGTCGAGTGTACGCGTCTTTGGGCAGCTCGGGGTCGGCGGTTCGAGTCGGGGTGGCATCGGTCGGCCGGTCGTTCGGCTAGAATCTCTGAGACCGTGTGACCATGCTCGCGGGGGCATCGCGACTTGGTGGAATCGCCGAGGAGACGTCAGTGCCCGATCAAGCCTACGAACCCCAAGCCGTCGAGGAGAAGTGGCAAGCGGTCTGGGAGGCCGACGGCCAGTACTCGGTGAGCGAGGACGCTGGCAAGCCGAAGAAGTATGTGCTCGAGATGTTCCCGTACCCCTCGGGCGACATCCATATGGGGCACGTGCGCAACTACACCATCGGCGACGTGGTGGCCCGCTACTTCACGATGCGGGGCTTCGAAGTGCTGCACCCCATCGGCTGGGACGCGTTCGGCCTGCCCGCGGAGAACGCCGCCATCAAGAGCAGCACGCATCCGGCGACGTGGACGTACGCGAACATTGAGAAGCAGGCCGCGTCGTTCAAGCGCATGGGCTTCTCCTACGACTGGGACCGCACGGTCGTCTCCAGCGATGTGGGCTACTACCGCTGGGGTCAGTGGATCTTCCTGAAGTTCTGGGAGCGCGGACTGGTCGAGCGTCGCGAGTCCCCGGTGAACTGGTGTCCCGACTGCAGGACGGTCCTCGCCAACGAGCAGGTCATCGGCGATGGAGTGTGCTGGCGATGCAAGAGCGTCGTCGAGAAGCGCGAGCTCGAGCAGTGGTTCTTCAAGATCACCGAGTACGCCGACG